>NZ_CP017947.1:300000-454531 GCF_003952665.1 Bosea sp. Tri-49 | reverse complement strand
GGCACGGATTGAGCCCTGCTTGGCTCTCCTGCAGTCGAAGGCGCCGACAGGGCGGACTGGGCCTTTGAAGTTACGTGGGACGGCTATCGCCTGGCGGTCCATCGTGACGCTGGCGGCGTGCGGATTATCACCGCGGCGGCCATGACTGGACGCATCGCTTCCCCTCGATCGCGGCTGAGGCGGCTTCATCCTCGACGCTGGCAGCTTCATCCTCGATGGCGAGGCGGTGGTGCTCGACGGAGCCGGCCGAGCCGATTTCGGCTTGCTGCAGCAGGCGCTCGGCGGTCGCGGGCAAGGCGAACGCCGAGCGCGCCATGCTCTACGCCTTCGATTGCTCTATCTCGACGGTCACGACCTCACCCGAATGGCGCTGAGCGAGCGCCGCGACATGCTCGAGGGACTGCTGGCCGGCGAGACCGGGATGATCCGGCTGAGCGAAGAAGTCGAGGCTGACGGGGCGGCGTTCCTGGAACAGGCCTGCAAGCTCGGGCTCGAAGGCATCATCGCCAAGCGCCGTGACGCGCCCTATAGCCCCGGCCGCGGCGGCGATTGGCTCAAGATCAAATGCATCCAGTCCGACACCTTCCTAATTATCGGCTATGAGCCATCCAGCGCGGCGCTTGGCGGCATCGGCCGGTTGCTGCTGGCTGGCCATGGCAATTACGGCCTGGTCTATGTCGGCAGCGTCGGCACCGGCTTCACTCACACGAGCGCAACGGCGCTGCGCAAGCAGCTCGACCGGATCACGGCAGCTTCGCCGCCGGCGCGGGGCATCGGCACGAAGGGCGTGGTCTGGGTGAAGCCGAAGTTCGCGGCCGAGATCGCCTATCGCGGCTGGACGCATGACGAGAAGCTGCGCCACGCCTCGTTCAAGGGGTTGCGCGAGAAGGCGGACGAGGCGACGGTCTACCGCCTCGGATGATGTCCGTCCAGCTCGCTTCAATGCGGCTGTGGTTGCGAGCTTACTAGTCTACGGCGAAGCCTGGCCTATGTGAGGTGCCATGTCACCGCCACTATAGCCGACGAGTACTCGTTTGAGATCGGGTGCGTACTCATGTTCGCGTCGTGGTGAATGTAAATTGTCTGCGTGTTGCTATAAAACCCAACAGTAAAGCCCGCAAATCACACGATTATGCTATATATTTCAAGCTTTTGTCGAAACGCATCGAAAATCAAGGGGCAGCAGCTTGCGCATCGAAATGATGCCAAGTAGGGTGACGTTGGGTTTATAAAAATGATTTTCAGCTTTTTTGCCAAAAAGATTCTCAGATTGCAATTTGGAGAGTGAAATGTTTTATCTTCGAGCGAGCAATTCGCAATGGTTAACTACATCCAACAGATACTGTCTGTTGACAAGCGACATTAACAATCGTCTTCAGATGTGGGATTCAGATTCTAACCATTCAGATTCTCGATTGGGAGCGCCGGGATGGCAATTCGGTAACATGATTAATAACTCAGTGCTTGGTACTTGGGATACTGCCGCCTATTTTCTTGACAACAACTCCTGGTCGTCGGGAGGAATACCAATAGCATACTTGGATAATGGTCAGATTTGTCAAAAGGACGATCAAAACAAACGCCTTTGCCAAAGCGGGAGTCAATGGATATATTGGTCTGTGACGCCAAATGACCCTGGTGTTGACTATTTAGCATTCCACAAGGTTGATGTTCCTCGGAGGAGGCGCGAGCGGCATCTGCTGCTCACCCATCGGCCATGACATCCGTTGAACAGCCCCCCAATGCATAATAATCGCACCCGACATGCCCTTTGTTGACCGAGCCGGCGTGCCTTAGCGGCGTTCAACGCTCATCCAAGATGTGTTCCACGATGGGCCCCGTCAGCTTCAGGATCAGCTGGCGGGGCCTTCATTTGGCGCTGTCGCCCAGCTACGAGACGACGCTAAGACGCCACGGCCGATATTACGCCTCTGCCTTGTGGGCCCTCGTATAGGCAGGGGCCGAATGCGGCGACGTCGGGGCGAGGATGTCGTACTTCTCGGCAAGGGTAGCAAAGATGCCTCGCACGGTTTCCCGCCTCGACCTCGCCACGCATCGCAGCAAGGCAGGCCTTTATCGCGAACTCATGAGCAGGGTCGCGCTTGCTCGGGGGCCAGTCGACCAGAAACATATAGGCTTCCATCACCGATGAGATTGCCGCGGGGTGCCCGAGGCCAACCAGGATAATGACCGGTCGTTCGAAGTGCTCTGAATCTTTCGAGCGCAAGCCCCCGCTGTTTCGGCGGCGAAATGGGAATGTTGCCATAGCCATATCCTCCTAAAAGCAACATGGATCCGGGTTTAGGGCGCCTCATTTTGGAGGCGGAAATTGATTTGGTAACGAGTTCCGGCGCTGCAAGACCCGCGTGCCATAGTCTGACGGGGCAAAGCTCCGCCGTGAATGAGGCTGCTATGCGCCTGATTTGCGGGCGATGCTCTGGTCGCGGCCTATCTGTCGATCCACGATCTCATAATGCTCATTGATACTGCCACGAGACATCAGGTTCTTGCTGCCGCATTTCGAGCAGCGGTAGCGCAGGCAGATATCCGGAACAGGCAGATCGTCGGGCAGCCCATCCATGCTGATCTCAGCGTGATGCAGGCAGTCGTTGCACCAGACCTCGGCGCGCTGAAGCCCTCGCGCTCGATCGGAGCCGACCGTCGCCGGCTGCGCCATCGAGCCGTCCTATTGTAGGCGCGGCGAGGGTTTCGGATGGCATCAGGGTTGACTCTTCGCCGGGCTAGTTCTCATTCTGTTCTCATATCTGGGGATACGGAACATGTCAGCCGAGCCATTGCCGGAGCGCGACGAATTGGAGTGCGAGCTCGTCGAATTGATCGACGCGCATGCCAGCGAACGCGCCGCTTTGAGGGTGACATACGAGAAGTTGAAGATCGTGCTGGCGGACGCCGACCGGGCGGTGTCGAAGGGCTTCATCCAGGGGGTGTTCTCGGAAGGCGCCAGGCCGCCGCGCGAGGCCATCTGATGTATGACGCCCATGGAACCGTCGAACGAAGACACCTCGCTGCTAGACTTTCCTTGGGGTGGTGGTGCGCTTCCGCTGCCAATTCTGCACCCGCAGCAAGGACGCCCGGCTGGCTGGCTTGGCCTGGGTGTACGGCACAATTGACTCAGCTGAGCTCTCACCCCCCACGATGAGCGCAACCGCCTTCCCTGCTCGCCCATTTTCCAAGGCTGGATTCCGTTGGGCAAGTGCCATCTTGCGACCAACCTACCCCTGAACAGTTCTGGATAGGCGAAGAGGCCAGTGGCGCCGCCCGTATGCCAGAAGACCACGGTTTCGTCGGGCGCAAAGGCGCCGCTCCTCACGCGAGAGAAGGCCCGCCATCGCCTTGCCGGTGTAGACCGGGTCGAGCAGAATCCCTTCGGTGCGTGCCACCAGTTCAACGGCCTCGATCATCGCGGGGGGTCGGCTGGCCATAGCCGGGACCGACCTGGGCATCATAGATCTCCAGTGCGGCGATGTTGCCCCTTAGGCGACCCTCCAGGTCGAAAATTTGCTGAACCAGCCCATACACGATCGCATGTGCCTGCGCGGCTGGCGGCCGCTCTCGCCCGACGGCAAGGGCATCAACATTCTCGGCCGCGAAAGCGGCTATAAGCTTGCCGACGCCGTCCAGCCCGGACGCACCGCGGCTTGGAAGATCTGAGGCGCCCTTTGCGCCAGGAGCCGACATTGGACCGTTATCCGGAAGCGGACCTCCCCGACCGGGTTCGCTGACTTGGTTATCGACCCACGCGCGCTCGTAGCCGCTGCGGATTATCCCGCCGTTGACCCTGATGGACACGCTCTGGTTTAGGGGCGAAGGCGACCATTGAGGACGCCTATTGGGGGCGATTACCCTGCGGCATCGAAAGTCGGGGTTCAAAGCGCGGTCGCTACCTGCGACTTTGGATTGCTCCGCCATCATGGGACACGACGTTGCCAGCGGTATCGATCCAATTCGGTCCATTTTGTCTCGCACCACGCGAAAGGGTGCTGAGCGCGCATGGCGAAGTCGTAAAGGTCGGAAGTCGAGCGCTCGATTTGCTGTTCGCGCTCGCGTCGCGGCCAGGCGAAACGATCAGCCACGACAACCTCGTGGCTCAGGTCTGGCCCGAGACGTTCGTCGATCCCGGCAACCTGCGAGTCCATGTCGGCGCGTTGAGAAAGGTACTCGCGGCAGTCGACCCCACGATTGAGTACATCGCGAACGTACCTGGACGGGGCTACTGCTTCGTCGCGGCAGCCAACACGGTTACAGCATCCGTCGAGCCCTCGAACACGTCCGCAGCTGGCCACTTTGCCATTCCGGCGCTCAACCTGATCGGCCGGAGCGAGATCCTGAATGCCCTTCTCCAGCAATTGCAACGCCAGCGGATCGTATCGCTGGTCGGAGCGGGCGGGATCGGCAAGACGACATTGGCGATCGCAATGATGGCCAGAGCCGCTGACGATTTTCCCGATGGCTTCGCCTTGATCGATGTGGGGACAATAGCCGATCCCGCGCATCTCCTTCCGGCCGTTGCGGCGGGCGCCCGCTGCGTAATCGGGTCATTGCGGCCCCTTGAGGAATTGGCGGAGAAAACTCGCAGGTCGTTCGATGCTCATCGTGCTCGACTGCTGCGAACATTTGATCGATGACGTCGCGCGTTTGGCGGATGCGCTGGCGGTCGCTCAGTCGGTCAAGCTGCTGGTGACCAGTCGCGAACCGCTGCGGGTGATGAATGAGTGGGTCTGCCGGGTTCCGCCGCTCGACATCCCAACTGAGAACGAAGCTCTTACCGCAAGCACAGCTCTTGAATATGAGGCGATTCAGCTCTTCGTAGACCGCGTCGCGCAAGCTCAGGGCGGTTATGAGCTCTCCGACATAGACGCTCCTCTGGTCGGCGAGATTTGCCGGCGATTGGACGGCCTTGGACTGGCCATCGAGCTGGCTGCGGGTCGTATTAGCTTGTTGGGCATACGCGGGCTCCGAGACTCGCTGCGCGAGAGTTTCGATACCCTGACGGGTGGGAGGCGCACCGCCCTCCCGCGTCATCAAACCCTCAAGGCCGCAATCGACTGGAGTTACAATCTCCTGACAGCCGAGCAGCGAACCGTCTTGAACCGTCTGTCGGTGTTTAGCGCCGGCTTTTCGCTGCCGGCGGCGAGGGCTGTGGCTTCGCCGGGAGCCGCCATCGGCATTGAAACCTGCTTGGCGGACCTCGTCGCCAAATCCCTCATCGTCGCCGATCTGTCCCTCGAGCCCGTGCGCTACCGCTTGCTCGACATGACCCGAGCCTATGCGGCCGCGGCGCTGCGTTCCTCCGGCGAGGAGCAGAGTGCAGCCTCCAGGCATGCGGCACATTTCCTGACGGTCTTTGAGCAGGCAGCGGAGCAGTGGCAAACGCGCGAGCCGTCCAATTGGGTGTCCCATTATCAGCGAGAGCTGGGCAATCTGAGAGCGGCGCTGGATTGGGCGTATTCTCCAGCCGGGAACAAAGAGCTGGCCGTCGCTCTCACGATCGCCGCCATCCCCTTCTGGCAGCAGTTGTCCCTGGTCGACGAATGCCTTGCTCGCGTGCTGCAGGCGCTCGACATCATCGACCAGGACACTCAACCGAGCCAAACGATGCAACTGCTCGGAGCGCTGGGATTTCCCCATATGCGGCCCGTCCCCGATCGACCATCCGGGGCTGTGGCGTGGTCGCGAGCCCTTTCGATTGCCCGTGCAATTGACGATGTGGATTTCCAGCTGCGCGGCCTCTGGGCGATGTGGGTCGACCGCGTCAATGCGGGCGAGCCGCGGCCTTCGCTTGAGCGGGCTGAGGAATTCCATGAACTTTCGCTTCGGTCGACGGACCAGGCCGATCGCCTAATCGGTTTGCGAATGCGGGCGAGATCACAGCATCTGCTCGGTGAACATGCGGCTGCAGAGCAGCACATCCGGCTGATGCTCGAGGCTTACGAACCGATCTTCGGCCGCGCCCACATGGCGCGGTTCCAGTACGATCAACTTGTCACCGCCCGGATTACGCTAGCCCGGCTGTTGTGGCTCCGGGGCAGCGAAGACCAGGCGCTCGCGGAGGTCGATGACATGATCGTCGCCGCCAAAGCCTCGGGCCACAACCTGACGTTATGCCATGCCTTGGCCGATGCGGCCTGCCCCTTGTCGCTCCTCGCGGGAGATCGCGATCGGGCAGAACGCTACCTCGCCATGCTGAAGGATGGCACCCGGGAACACGCGCTGGACGTCTGGCACACCTATGCAGAGTGCTATCAGGCTCACCCGCTCTTGGGAGGCGGACAAGACGGGGAAAATCTCCGCTGCGCGGTTTCCGGTTTGGACCGGCTGGCGGCAAGTGGATTTCAGCTCTACCGCACGTTCTTCCAATTCGTCATCGCCTCGGCGTTGATGGCTTCGAGCAGGCATTCCGACGCCATCGCGATGTTGGAAGACGCCGAACAGCGCTGTGCGCGAACGGGTGAAGCCTGGCTGTTACCCGAGCTCATGCGACTTCGGGCGCGGGCGCTTATCGACATGGGCCGGTCCGATCTGAACGTGGAAGCGCTCGTTGCGGAATCGAGCGCGTTAGCCCGCCAGCAAGGCGCCGTCGCCTGGGAGCAGCGATCGGGCCAACTGTTGCGCGATGTGACGCGGGCGCTTCACACCGCTTAACATCGATTCACTGGTTTACACCGCCGCGCCAAGCGACCTTCACCTCACGCCAAAGGACGCCGTGTCCTGACTGGCCGAGGAGGAGAGACGCAGTGAACACCTCACCGAACCCCTCCGCCATCAGCCGCCGTGACCTGCTCGCGGCCGCCGCCGCGACCACGGTCCTCGTGGCTTCGTCAGCTGCGGCGCAGGCCGCGCCGTCAGCGCATTCCCTCAATTCCGAAGGAACCCAAACGATGGGCACGATCAAGACGAAGGATGGGACCGAGATCTTCTACAAGGATTGGGGCTCCGGGCAGCCCATTGTTTTCCATCATGGCTGGCCTCTCAGCGCAGATGATTGGGACAGCCAGATGCTGTTCTTCCTGCATCACGGTTTCCGGGTCATCGCGCATGACCGACGCGGGCATGGCCGCTCGACGCAGACCGCGACTGGCAACGAGATGGACACCTATGCCGACGACGTCGCGGCGCTGACCGAAGCGCTGGACCTCAAGGCAGCCATCCATGTGGGCCATTCGACGGGAGGTGGCGAGGTCGCTCGCTATCTCGGCAGGCACGGAACGGCGCGCGCCGCGAAAGCTGTTCTCATCGGCGCCGTTCCGCCAGTGATGGTGAAGTCGGAACACAATCCCGGCGGCCTGCCCATCGAGGTCTTCGACGGCTTTCGGGCGGCCGTCGCGGCGAACCGCGCGCAGTTCTATCGCGATGTCCCGAGCGGACCATTCTATGGCTTCAACCGGCCGGGCGCAAAGGTTTCGCAGGGCGTCATCGACAACTGGTGGCGACAGGGGATGATGGGGGGCACGAAAGCTCAATACGACTGCATCAAAGCATTTTCGGAAACCGATTTCAGCGCCGACCTGCGCAAGATCGATATCCCTGTCTTGGTGATGCATGGCGACGACGATCAGATCGTGCCGTTCGAGGATTCCGCCCCGCTTTCGGTCAAGCTGCTCAAGCAGGGAACACTGAAGGTCTACAAGGGCCTGCCGCACGGGCTCTGCACGACCCATCCAGACATCGTCAACGCGGACCTGCTGGTGTTCTTCAAGAGCTGACCGGCCTTCTCGCGGCCCCTGCACGAAAGCCTGGCGCATTTGCCTGGCGAGGAAAGCGCGCCCGGGCAGCCGGCAAGAGGGAGACGATATCCATGCGGCCGCAGCGTGTGGTGCTCATCATCGGCTCGGCGGACGGCTCGGAGACCGCCGAGAGATCGGTGTTCGTGGAGGTCTATTTCGGGCTGAGGGACAAAGGGATTGAAGTCGTGATCGCCTCAGCGCAGGGCGGTCACGCCTGGACCTCTCGACCGACGCGCAACGAAATCGAGACCCTCCCACTGCTCGATCGCTTCTGGTCGGACCAGACGGCCCGGGACGATGTGTCGAACACGCTGCGGCTCGACGAGATTTTTGTGCAGGATTTCGACGGCGGCTTCTGCATCGGCATCCCCGGAGCGCTCTGGCAAACCGACACGAACACGCCGGCCGCCACTCTCATCGCTCAATTCATGAATGCCGCCAAAGCCGTCGTCATCCTGACCGACCAGATCGATATCGCGCCGGATGGCGCCGGCCACGGCCTCTTGATCCTCGGCGGCCGTGATTGGCCACCCGAAGCTGCAGTCCTAGCATTGCTTGCCGCCATTCGCCCCCGACAAACCCGCGAAGGAGACGTGCCATGACTATCGACCGCCGTGGCTTCCTGACTGCAGGCGCCGTTCTCTCCGTCCAATGCTCGTGGCCGCACGCAGCCTATGCCGAACTGCCTTTGCATCGGCTCCAGCACGGCGTGTTCGACGTGACGGTTCTGCGTGACGGAAGCTTCCCGCTTCCAGCCGCGATTGTCGCGCCGGATGCCACACCCGCCCAGTGGACGACCATAGAGCAGAGACTCGGCGGCGGTGCCGGATCGATCGACGCCAAGGCCAATGTCCCGCTGATCCGTTCAGGCAATGAGCTGATCCTGGTAGACGTCGGTGGCGGCGGGAAGTTCCAGCCAACCGAAGGCCGTCTGGCGCAATCTCTCGCCGCTGCGGGCCACGATCCTGCGGAGATCACCAAGGTTCTGTTGACCCACGCCCATCCCGATCACCTGTGGGGGGCAATCGGTCCCGATGGGCGGCTGCGCTATCCCAACGCGACCTACTACATTGCTGCGGCCGAATGGGATTTCTGGATGGATCCCGACTTTCGGTCGACCCTGCCCGACGCCCTGCACCCGTTCGCAAGGGGCGCGCAGCGAGACTTGTCAGCGATACGCGAACGGCTCGTTGCCGTGAAGGATGGCGACGAGGTCGGGGCCGGAATTCACGCAATCGCCACGCCCGGCCATACGCCAGGCCATATGTCATACGCCTTCGAAGGCCCAGAGGCGCTCGTCATCACCGGCGATGTGGTGACGAACGAAATCGTCTCCTTCGAACACCCGCGTTGGCGCTTTGGCAACGACACCGATCCTCAGGCCGCGATCCAAACAAGGGCCGCCTTCGTGGACCGCATCGCCTCCGATCGACTGAAGCTGCTCGGCTATCATTTCAGCTATCCCGGACTTGGCACCGTCGAGACGAATGGAGCGGCCTACCGTTTCGTTCGCGGCGCATGAGCTTCGTCAGAGGCTCTCTACCGTCCGTCTGCCGCCCCCTTCGCTTCAAGGAGACGACCATGCCAACAGAGATGGGTTCAGGACGCATTCTGATAACGGGCGCCTCGGCAGGCATTGGCGCCGTCTATGCCGATCGGCTGGCAAAGCGCGGGCATGCCCTAATGCTTGTCGCACGAAATGGTGAGAAGCTCCGCGATCTCGCTCAGGGTTTGATCAGGGAAACCGGGGTGAGCGTCGAAGTTCTGGCGGCCGATCTCGGCAATCGCGCTGAACTGGCCGGCGTCGAAGAGCGTCTTCGCGATGACGCCCAAATTACCGGGCTGATCAACAACGCCGGGATGGCGGGCGAAGGCCCCTTCGCCTCCGCCGACCCCGACCATCTCGAACGCGTCATCCAGCTTAATGTCATGACCGTCACCCGGCTTGCTGCGGCCGCTGCTCCTAGAATGGCGCGCCAGCGCAGGGGTCTGATCGTCAACATCGCGTCGGTGACCGCCTTGATGCCGGCCGCCTTTACCGCCGTCTATCCTGCGACCAAGGCCTTCGTGTTGGCCTTCAGCGAGGCTCTTCATGCCGAGCTTTCGCCGAAGGGAGTGCGCGTCCAGGCCGTACTTCCCGGCATTACGCAAACGGCGATCTGGGACGAACAGCGCCTGGCGCAAATCCCTTCCGAGATGGTCATGGAGGTCGGTGACATGGTTGACGCCGCTTTGGCCGGCCTCGATCTGGGTGAAGCCGTCACGATCCCCTCGCTCCCCGATCTCAAGGATTGGACCGCCTTCCTCGCTGGGCGCGAAGCGCTCGGTCCGCAGCTTTCGCTCAGAAAGCCGGCCGCCCGCTACATCACGCAAGGCAAATTCGAGATCCAGGGGAGGTCGTCATGATTGTGGGGCTTGCGATCGAGACGTTCGTTCTTCTCCACGTGGGCATCAGCTTCGTCGGAATCATAAGCGGCATCGTCGCGCTTGCGGCCCTGGCCGCGCACAAGTGGCTTTCGGGTTGGCAAATCCTGTTTCTGGCAAGCACGACGGCGACGAGCGTCACCGGCTTCATGTTTCCGATCAGCGGCTTGACGCCAGCGCTGATCGTCGGGGGGCTTTCGCTCGCCGCACTCTCAATCGCCGCAGCGGCCTGGTTCGTTGTACCTCAAGGCCGCGCCGTAACGGCGTACGCATTGGGCGCCACCACGGCGCTCTATCTGAATCTCTTCGTCCTCGTCGTTCAATCGTTCCAGAAGATCGACTTCCTGCAGGTTCTGGCCCCGACGCAGAGCGAAATGCCTTTCGTTGCATCACAGATAGCGCTTCTGGCTGCTTGTCTGGTTTTGGGCCGGAAAGTCCGGAGGGGCGGCTCGAAACTCGCGCCCAAGATGCGAACGAGCTTCGCATGAGGTGAGCACGAGCTTGTCAATGTCGCCATTGCTGGCATCAGACAGTATTCTTCAATTCACTGTCCATTTTCTACTCGGTATTCCAGGCGGGACGCTGATGGGTCTGCTGAGCTTCGACAAGTATGTTGCATCCTCCATCGGGATGCCGCCTCCGGGATCCAACCTACGGTTTCGGGCTCGGCGCGTGGCCGCTCATCATCACCAACGGCGTGTGCTTCCTGCTCTCCGCCTTCATCCTCACCATGACCCTCTTGCCGCAGAAGGCGAAGGACGCGGTCGCCAGATCTATCGATCCAGCCGCCCGCTAGCGCTCCAGCGCGGATCGACGCCGAGCTAGCGTGCCAAGAAGCCGTCGGTTCATTGATCGAGCTGAGTCTTGCAGATGTCAGAGTGGCGCCCGCGTCGCGCGGGGACCCTGCTCATGTCATCCCGACTTTGGAGAGGAGCTCGTCGAGCTTGATCTGCATCGCTGCCGTGTCGCGGTTCTGGCTGTTCTGGATCACGACGACCATCAGGAAGGTGATGATCGTCGTCGAGGTGTTGATCACCAGTTGCCAGGTATCGTTGAAGCCAAAGATCGGGGCCGGACACCGCCCAGATGACAACCACCGATAGGGCGATGAAGGCTGTGGCGGGTTTGCCGGAATAGCGGGCAATAGCCTGCGAAAGCCGGGTGAAAAAGGAGGACGGCCAAGATTTGATATCGGATCGGATTTGTCTGGCATGGCGACCACATAAGTGAAAGGCGGCTCCGGCGAACCGGAGCCGCAAGAGGTCAGGCGGCCTTGGCCTGAGCCTGCTTGTTGACCTTGCTTTCGCCGAGCTTGGAGAGCGTCTGGTCAGTCTTCAGCTCCTCGATCAGCGTCTGGTCGAGGAGCTTGGCAGCGTTACCCAAGCCGAGTTGTTGAGCCCACGCTTTCAGCGTGCCGTAGCGCGCAATCTCGTAGTGCTCTACGGCCTGGGCCGCGCCGAGGAGACCGGCATCGAGAGCTGGGCTGCCTTCGAACTCCTCCATGATCGATTTGCCTTCCTCGATGATGCCGAGAATGGCGTCGCAGGTCTTGCCCCGAGGAGCCTTGCCGATGATCTCGAACACGTCGCTGAGACGCTCGACATGGGTCTCGGTCTCGTCGCGATGCTTCTCGAACGCTTGCTTGAGTTCCGGCGCGGTTGCGGCCTTCGCCATTTTTGGAAGGGCCTTCAGGATCTGCTTTTCGGCATAGTAGATGTCCTTGAGCGTATCCAAGAACAGATCGTTTAGGGTTTTAGGTTCATTGGCCATGTCGCGCTCCCTGGCTGACTGAAGCCCATGGAACGAAGGGCGTCGCACGCGGTTCCGGTCCAAGAGCAAAATATGCCGAGCCGCAGCGGGCGAGGCACATTCGACACGGAGGCTGCGATGCTAATTCAATCACATACTGACTATGCGGCTGCGGCCGAGCGAGCCAACACCTTGAGCGATGCTCCTGAAGGTTCTGCCGCTGCCGAAGAGCTGAAGGGCTTGGTCGCAGCGCTTCGCCAATGGGATGAGGATCACCGCCGAGACAAGCGAAATGGGCCGGAAGCGAATCCTGAGCCGGGAACGAACCGCAGTCCTGATGACCTCGCCGTCGCGGGGCTGCCCGGAAACCTCGGCAAGCTAAAGCTCGATTAGGTCGACCCCAAAGCCCGGAGCAATTCGCCATGCGAACACTGGTACAACTGGTAGGCCTATTGCTCGCAAACGAGATTGCGGGTGGGAAAATCCCCAAGCCCTTGGCGTTACCTCTGGGCTATCTCGTTTCGCGGCTTAGGACACCGCCGATGACCTTCGCTGTTCTGAGCTGCGTCCTTCAGCAGCTCGCCCCTGATCGCTCGAGACGTGGTCACCGCAAACCGTCTCGCTCGTGAAAATAGCCACTTTCAATGTTAACGGGATCAATGGGCGCCTGCCGGTGCTGCTCCGCTGGCTGGCGGAGGCCGAGCCAGATGTCGTCTGCCTCCAGGAACTGAAGGCACTACAGAGCAAATTCCCTGAAGCCGCGATCCGCGATGCCGGCTATGGCGCGATCTGGCACGGCCAGAAGAGTTGGAACGGTGTCGCAATCCTGGCGCGCGGCGCCGATCCGATCGAGACGCGCCGCGGTCTTCCAGGCGACGAAGACGATGCGCAGAGCCGCTATATCGAAGCGGCCGTGAAAGGCGTGCTCATCGGCTGCCTGTATATGCCGAACGGCAATCCGGCACCGGGACCTAAATTCAACTACAAGCTGGACTGGTTCAACCGCCTATCTGACCACGCGGCAGAGCTGCTCTCTCACCAAGTGCCCGTGGCCTTGATCGGCGATTTCAACGTGATCCCGACCGAGCTCGACGTCTACAAACCGGAGCGCTGGATCGACGACGCCCTGTTCCGCCCGGAAGTGCGGCAAGCCTACCGTGAGCTGCTCGAACAGGGCTGGACAGATGCATTGCGCAAGGTGCACCCCGGCGAGCGCATCTACAGCTTCTGGGATTATCTCCGGAACGCGTGGGGTCGGAACGCCGGTTTGCGCCTCGATCACCTGCTGTTCAGCCCGGATCTCGCGAAGCGACTTAGGGCTGCCGATGTTGATCGGCATGTACGCGGCTGGGAGAAGGCGAGCGATCATGCGCCGGCCTGGGTTCTTCTCTCGTAATCCACCGGTGCCATAGTCACCCCGCTCTTGGGGCACCCGCAATCAGCAATTTCACCGACTTTCACTTACCGGGCGGAACCACTCTTTAATCCGGAAGTTTTCTCCTATCACTGGCATAACCTGCTGACATTCAAGGAGATTCTCATGCGCAACGTGATTATCACGTCGATCTTCTGCGCCTTGATTTCAACCGCCGGCGTCGCGCAGACATCGACAACCGCGCCAACGCCTTCGCCCACTGCTCCGGCCGATGCCAATGCGCCCCTGCCGGGAGCCAACAGCTTCACGGAAGGACAGGCCAAGAGCCGGCTTGAGGCCAACGGCTACACCAATGTCGCCGGCCTGAAGAAGGACGACAACGGCGTCTGGAAGGGGAACGCGACGCACTCCGGCGCTCAGGTGACCGTCTCGGTCGATTACCGGGGCAACATCACCCGCAACTGACATTCGGTCTTGATGACAACAGGAGGAGAAACTCATGCGCACCGTCACGCGATCCTATGAGAGCTACGATATCGCCCGTCGAGTCGTCGAAGAACTTGAATCAGCCGGGTTCCCGGCCGCGAATATCAGCCTCGTCGGCCGCCACGAGGATGCCGATGACGGCAACGCTGGCGAAGGCGCCGGCATCGGGGCCGCGGTTGGAGGCGCGGCCGGCCTGCTCGCCGGGCTTGGCCTGATCGCGATTCCCGGGATTGGCCCAGTCGTGGCGGCTGGCTGGCTTGCGTCCACTGCCGCGGGTGCTGCGGCGGGCGGTGCTACCGGCGGCATCATCGGGGCGTTCACGAGCGCTGGTGAGGATGAGGAGAGCGCCAACTATCACGCCGAGACCGTTCGACGTGGCGGCACCGTGGTGTCGGTCAAGGCGTCGGAGGATCAGGCCCTTTCGGCCGAGGCCATCATGGATAGCGCGACGCCGATCGATCGAGACACCCGGCTTACCGAATATCGGGACGAAGGCTGGAGCAGGTTCGACGATAAGGCGGAGCGCTATCGCGGACCTCTGATCTGACGACGCGCGTCCTATCCGCATTCCCCGCTTGGCGCTCGGAAGGGTGCCAGGCCTCTCCAGAATCGCCACTGGCATTCGGCGCTCGCCCGCCTAGGTTTGGGGCGAGCCGAAGGAACCGGCATCGAGCGAGCCGTGGATGTATCGGTCGCTCGATGACGCCGGCCGGAGGCCAAGGGGACGGCCAATTAGAGAAACGCGGTCGCGCTCGGCGATCCCCAGGCCCGGCCTTCTCGTGAAGGCCGGGCCTGTTTATTGCCGCACAGAACGAAGAGCCGGCGTTCCGGGCGTGACAATCCGCAAACATGCAGGTCCGTGACCTCAATGGAGCGTAGGACCCGCTGCGATCCAAGGCCCCCATCGCCGCCTCCCTTGGCTGCCTCGTTGCGCGCTATCGCGATACCTGTCGCAGCATCTCACATGCGTAGGCCGGAAGCGGGGGCAGTTGCAGGCTATACGGTGCGAGCGGCTCTGGTTGCCGCTGCTCGCTCGATTGACCTGGCTTTCCGGCGAGCCACACGCAGCTCCGCCAGCGTCGGAAGCCACCATCCCCTTGCCTGTTCTTTTTCATTGGACGCTCGCCGCGCTGGCCAGGTTCGCACAAGTTCGTCGAGCGTCGGCGAGCGCCAGAAGACCCAGACATAGTCGCCCATAGTGTTCGAGACAGGATATGTCGCAACCGTCGCCAGGTCCGCTATCTCTCCGTCACTGCCTGTCACCGACACGATGCCAATGGCTGTCATCACCGGTCGCCCGATTGGCGGTAGCGCCGAACTTGGTAGTGGAAGACGCTTGCGCCGGCGCTCAGTTGCCAGCTCCTTGATCGCGGCAAACTCCGGCGAGCGTTTCAGCTCCTCGCGCCGCCGCTTGCGCTCGCCGGGCTCGGCCCGTCGGGCAGCGATCTCGATGGTCAGCCAGCGCTCTCTGAGCGCCTCGAGGGAACGATACGGCACACGCCAGGCGCGCTCGCCCGCATCCCACGCGGCCCATGGAATGGCGCGAAGCTCCTCGATGACAATCCGCGAATATGGAGTTCTAACGATCAGGTCGTCGTTCGCTTCGAGGTACTGGCTCTCGATAGGATCGAACGCAAATGCATCTCGCCCACGCTCATCGGCAAAGGCCATTGGCTCTGACAGCTCGTGCTGAAGCCAGAGCCCGACGCGGCGTTCAGCCGTCGTGCCGGGAACGAACCACGTTTGGCTGTCGTCATGCCATCTCGCGCGCGGAAACCTTGCGCGGAAGCGTTCGACCAAGCTCGCGTCATAGGGGAACGAAACGATGGCTCCCGTTCTGTCATCCTGACCGCGAACCTGGATTTCTTCGATCGTGGCGACAGGCATCGGGTTAACATGCCTTGTTGCTGGCAATATCGGCCAGCCACAATTTCGGATCGGTCCGAGTTATCTCTCAGTCTCGCATCGCGTGCATGTCGTCTGACTTCAGAGCACGAGCGGGCAGCCCTCGAAATCGATGTGTCGGGCGGAACGGAGGATCCGCGCCCCCTTTGGCAGCGTCTGCCCGATCCCGAAGAATTAACGAGGCTGAAAAAGGCTACGTCGCTAGCAACGACGCCAGCGTCGAGAGGAGCCTTTCCCGAGGTGCGGGCTTGCCGATATTAGCCACACCATCGAAAGCGGGGTGCTGATCGAGCGTCGCCTGATCGTACGCACTGGACAGCAGGAACGGCACGTTCCGCTCCTTTATGCGGCGCGTGTTGACGCCGCTAGGCGGAGACAGGCTATGCTTACCGGAAATGGCTATCTGAACCTGCGCGACGGGAGCAGGACAGAGGTCGCGTATCAATTTGCAGCCGATTACGACGACCACCGGGCGGGCTATCTGCTCTTCGACACGGCAGCATTCGACGACAGCTCGTTTTGCCATCGACTGACTCTTGATTGTGACGATGGCACATGCGTGGTGGTCGTGGTCATGAACCGCAGCGACAAGCATCTGGCGATCACGGGTCGTGTGCTGGCGCCCCCGGTGGAGGCGGCGTAGCAGCGAGGCCCGCCCGGGAAAAGCTCTTCTTCAGCGCTTCGAAGAGATGGACGGCGCCGTCATCGTCCTTGCCGTCATCCATTCCAGCGCTCAATATCCAGGCCTGATTGGGCAAGTGCTGCGGCCAGTCGACACCGCAGTCTGACAGCATTCAGCGAGGAAGCGGACGGGATGGATAAACGCGAGCATCTTGAAAAGCTCGTCCGCAAGCTTGAAACGATCACATCGCTCTCCGAGGAGGAACGGGGACTGCTTCTCGAGTTGCCGGTCAGCGTGCGGCCGTTCGATGCATACCAAGATATCGTCAGCGAGGGCGAGCGCACCAAGCAGTGCTGCCTGGTGATCGAAGGCCTTGTATGTCGATACAAGATCGTCGGTTCAGGTGAGCGTCAAATTCTGTCGCTGCACATTCCCGGAGATATCCCGGACCTGCATTCGCTTCACATCGAGGAGATGGACCACAGCCTGGGAACCCTGACTGCAGCGACAGTGGGCTTCATCCCACATGATGCCGTTCGCCGCATCACGCGCGCCTCGTACCGGGTAGCTGAAGCATTCTGGCGCGAGGCATTGATCGACGCGTCGATTTTTCGCGAATGGATGGTTGGTATCGGCAGGAGATCGGCCCCGAGCCGCATCGCGCATTTTCTGTGCGAGTTCATTACCAAGATGAAGGCGATCGGGCTTTCCGATGGTCATACCTGCAATCTGCCGATGACTCAGACCGAGATTGCCGACGCGCTCGGCTTGTCGACCGTCCACATCAACAAGAAGCTGCGGGAATTGCGCCAGGCGAAGCTCGTGCGGATCCGCGCCAACCGCATCACGGTGCTCGACTGGGATAAGCTGTGCGAGCTCGGCGAATTCGACGCGCGCTATCTGCACCTGCGAAAGTAATTGTCGGGTAGCTGGAACCTGAATGGCTGGGTACGCATTCTGCGAGGATGACGCGCTACTTCTTCCACACCCGCGACGGCGACAAGACCGACCTGGATGATGAGGGCGTCGAGTTGCCTGATGATGCGAGTGCAAAGAACGCTGCCAAGGAGCTTTTGGTCGGGATGAACCGCGAGAAGCTGCCGAACGGAGATTTTCTGGCGCTGACGGTGACGGTCCGGGACGCAGATGGTGCGCAAGTGTATGTCGCAGAGCTTAAGCTTGAGGGCCATTAGGCGCCCCGCTAACAAGCAATCGACTCAGCGCCACATGCCGCGCATCTTGGCGCGAACATCGACCTTTGGGCCGCCGGACGGCGCCCGCGCACCCGTGGGTGCCGCCAGCGGCCACGCGCGCCGCTCGAAATACTTCAGCAGATTGTTCGGGATGAAGCGCGTGCGGGCGGCATAGACGTGCCTGTCACCGGTTGATGACTGGCCGTGCGTGAAGAAGCGCTGCGGCACCATCAAGTGCAGATCATCCTTGGCTCTGGTCATGGCCACATAGAGCAACCGGCGCTCTTCCTCGATCTCGTCTTTGGCGCCGGCGCCGAGATCGATCGGGATGCAGCCGTCGACAACATTCATGACGAAGACCGACTTCCACTCCTGCCCCTTGGCCGAGTGGATGGTCGAGAGGATCAGATAGTCCTCGTCGAGATGCGGCACGCCGGCCTGGTCGCTGGTGGCGTCTGGAGGGTCGAGCGTCAGCTCGGTCAGGAAGCGCTCGCGCGAGGGATAGCCGCCGGCGATCTGCTCGAGCTGCAGGAGGTCGGCCTGGCGCGTCGTTGCGTCCTCATGGATCCGCTCCAGATGCGGCTCGTACCAAAGCCGGGCCCGCTCGATCTCGGCCGGCCAGCCTGAGCTGCCGGAGCGTAGCGCCTCGCACGCCTCGACGAACGCGGTCCAATCTTCTCCTGCGCGTGCCGGTGCGGGCGCTTCGCGCAAAGCCTCTGCCCGATCCGGCGCCTGCGCCAGATGCTCGATGACGCGCTGGGCCGAGGTCGGACCGACGCCGGGCAGCAGCTGCATGACGCGGAACGCCGAAACCCGGTCGCGCGGATTCTCGACGAAACGCAGCAACGCGAGCAGGTCCTTGACGTGGGCGGCGTCGAGGAATTTCAGCCCGCCGAACTTCACGAACGGGATGTTCCGGCGTGTCAGTTCGATCTCGAGCGGACCGCTGTGATGAGACGCGCGGAAGAGCACGGCCTGCTGCTTCAGCGTTGCGCCGGCCTCGCGGTTTGCCAACACCGTCTCCGCGATGAAGCGGGCCTGATCGGCTTCGTCGCGGACGTTGACCAGTTCTGGCTCCGCGCCGGCGGCACGATCGGTCCAAAGGTTCTTGGTGAAGCGCTCGGCGGCAAGGTCGATCACCGCATTGGCGGCGCCAAGGATCGCTTGCGTCGAGCGGTAATTCTGGTCAAGCGTGATCACCTCAGCCGGCGGCGAGAACGCCAGCGGGAAGTCGAGGATGTTGCGAACGGTCGCCGCCCGGAACGAATAGATCGACTGGGCGTCGTCGCCGACGACGGTTAGCCCCTGACCATCCGGTTTGAGAGCGAGCAGGATCGAAGATTGCAGCCGGTTGGTGTCCTGGTATTCGTCGACCATGACATGGTCGAAGCGCGCCCCGACATCGGCGGCGAGATCGCCATCGCTCATCGCTTGCGCCCAGTAGAGCAGCAGGTCGTCGTAATCGAGCACATTCTGCTGCTGTTTGGCCTCCACGTAAGCCGCAAAGAGCTGCTTCAGCTCCTCCGCCCAGGCGATGCACCAGGGATAGGACAGCCTCAGCACCTCCTCGATCGGCTGCTCGGCGTTCACGCAGCGCGAATAGATCGACAGGCACGTTCCCTTGGTTGGAAAGCGCGCCTCGGTCTTCGAGAACCCGAGCTCGTGCCGGACCAGATTCATCAGGTCGGCGGCGTCCTCGCGATCATGAATCGTGAAGGCGGGGTCGAGCCCGATCTGCTCGGCGAGGTCGCGCAGGAGCCGCGCACCGACGCCGTGGAAGGTGCCGGCCCAATTCAGCGCATCCACAGCGATGCCCGCGCCATCGCCCATCACCTTGCGGGCGATGCGCTCGACGCGGCGGATCATCTCGGAGGCGGCCCGGCGAGAGAAGGTCATCAGCAGGATGCGCCGCGGGTCAGCGCCGCAAACGAGGAGATGGGCAACGCGATGCGCCAGCGTATTGGTCTTGCCCGAGCCGGCGCCGGCAATGATCAGCACAGGCGGAGCGGGATCCGCGCCACCGCCATGCGAGACCGCCCGCCGCTGCGCCGGATTGAGGCTGTCTAGATAGACGTGCGCGTTCATGATTGATTCGGCCTGTCGGAGTTGAAGCGCAGCACGGGGCAGTTGGAGGGTGCAATGTCGAATAACGGCGCCAAATTGCCTTCGTCAGCGATTTGTTCCGATTATGTTCTATAGCTGACAACAGATGAAATGTCAGCGGCCATCGGTCGGCTGACCGCTTGGCTTCGATTGCGACGCGTCCCTGCGCGCGGGAACTTTCTCGCCGAGCGTTTGTAACTTGAGCTCCCATGCTTGGTTTTGGGGCAGCGAAAACACTTCGCACGGAGAAAGACGAATGAACGTTCGAAAGTTCACAAGGGCCGATGCGTCGATGGAGCGATCCCCTGGTCAACAGGCAGGTGTGTTCGTTGGCAATCTGATCGATGAGCGACACGGGGGGCCGATAACCATCGGCTTTGGACGTTATGAGCCAGGCCAAAGTCTCTCCGAGACCATGATTGTCGACGACGTCATGGTCATTCTGGAGGGCAGACTTTCGGTTGAGACAGAGGCCGGAACGATTACCGCGGGGCCTGGCGAAATCGTCTATATGCCGAAAGGTGAAGCCGTGACGATCCGCTCTCACGAGGAAGGCGCCGTGACCGCCTATGTCACCTATCCGCATTGGCAGTCGGCACACGAATAGCGACCATCACCATCAGCATGTCGGTTTGGCTCGTCGTCCGCAGTATTCGTTGAGGAACCCGCAGGATCGCTGGCGGTGCTCGTTGCCCCTCCTTCGCCGTGCTCTCGGGCCGTTCGCAACCCAACCTCCATTTGCGCGTTTCCAAGCCAGCGCGAGGAGTGCTGGCATGACGTCACCGAAGCAACAGCGGCTGCGGCTTTCCGGCGGGAACCGACCTGTCCTTTATCACCACAGGCGACGTGGCTAAGCCCGCGCTGCTGCTCCTGCATGGCTTTCCAAGCTCGTAACGCACGTTCGGTGGCGTCATTCCCGGATAGTTGCTTACGTGATCGCGCCCGATTTGCCAGGCTATGGCCAGTCGGCTCCCTTGCCTGTGCCAACCTTCGATGCATTCGGCACTGCGATCCAGGAGCTTCTGGACCCTCTCGCGATCAGCCATCGCTTAATCTATCTGCCTGATTGGGGAGCACCTGTGGGCCTCGATATCGCCATGCGGTCCCCCGAACAGGTTTCCGGCCTGATCATCCAGAATGCGAACGCGCATCGCAGCGGCTTCGGGCCGTTATGGCAGACGACGTTCGAGTTCTGGGCAAACCCCACGGCAGAAAACGAAGCAAAGGCGACCTCACACCTCACCTTCAAATTCACGCGCGAGCAGTACACGGGCGGGCTGCCGGAGGAGGTCGCCGCAAGGATCAAGGGAGAGCCCTGGATCGAGGACTAGCGGGGATGAACCTGCCCGGCCGCATGGACATGCGGCGCGCCCTGATCTCCGACTATGCCAACGTAATCGCCCGTTTCGATGCCTTCGCAGACTACCTCAGGAGATGGCAGCCCCCGGCGTTGATGCTGTGGGGCCGGCACGAACCATATTTCGCGCTAGCCGGGACGGTATCTTGGATGGAAGACCTGCCGAGAATGGAGGCGCACATCCTGGACGGAAGTCATTTCCTGCTCGAAACGCGCGCCGAATCCGCTCTTGCCTTCATACTCGAGTTCATCGAGCGAACGGGACAACCTAAAGGCCGTGCGAAATGACGTCGCGGTGAGGAAGGCCCCTCTTCAACGACAAGCGTTGAGCAGAGCCGCCGCAACCGCCGCCCAGCCAATGCCAAGGAGGCTGAGCGCATCAAGCGCACCGGCAGTTTGGAGCAGGAAGAGCCCCCATGACTTTGCCGGGTTTTGGTTCCGCCGCCGCAGGATCAGCATGTGGGCGAGGATCGCGACAACGGCCAGAAGGGTCGCAGCGGTGACAATCGTGTCGTGGACCGCCGCTTGGTTCCAGCGGCAGGCCAGCGATTCCGACGCGTAGATCGTCAGGAAATGGGCGGCCCAGACCGTGGGGCCGACGAGCGCGGCAGCCGCCTGACGCAAGGGAGCGGCCCTGATCACGGCTCTGCCACCATTCTGGGGAAGCCGTGGGTGAGGAGTAGGCCGAAGGATGCCTGCCCGATGGCGTAGACCCAAAGCAGCATAAGGACATCGAAGACAACGCGCCTGCTGCTGTCGAGCCGTCCGACCAGGACGCGAGCAATCGCAAACAGGGCGATGACGACGACCGCTGCGATGATTTGTGCCTGCAGCGCTGCATTGGCATAGACCATTGCCGCATAGCCGCTGGCTTGCGGGCGCAGGCCACTCCGCCAGTGGCCGATGAGGTCGAGCGCGAGCGCTGCCGCAAGGGCCGTTACCCCAGCAAGGAGAAGCAGGGCCACCAGCCCGGTGCGGCGCGCGTTGCGATCGAGAAAGTGATGGGCCCCCGCGAGCAAGGTGCCGCTGATGCCGAAGGCCGCGAGCGAAGCCCACGCGCTTGCTGACGACGGCAGGTCCGACTGTCGCGGCCATCGTTCCGGCGCCACTGTCCAGAGGTAGAGGAAGCCGAAGAGATAGGAGAGATAGAGCGCAGCGGCGACGAGCAGCAGGATGACCATAGCCCACCAGCTGTGCGAGACCGGCCCGGACGCATAGGTCGGCAGAACGATGCCGCCGCCGATGTCGACTTGGCCGGCCGATGGCGGATCGCTGTTCCACATCCAGACCAGAATTGAGATTACGGCCAGGACACCGCAGATCGCAGCGAGCGTCACGGCCTTGACGGTGAGCAACAGAAAGAAGGTGGCAGTGAACAGGGCAGCGCTGACATGCGCATAGCCGGGCCCGCTGAGGCGCATCAGATATTGCGGCTCGGCCTCAATCGGCGAGGTCACGATCGTCTCGCGGGCGCCGGTTGCCGTTCCCGGGAGATAGTAGCCGCCGGCTTCGATGTCGCGGGCTAGATTTGGCTGTTGCCAGAGCGGATCGCGGCCAATCACGCGCGGAATGCTGCGCGTGGCATACTCATGGTTGGGCAGCCATTCGAGGCTATTGGCGCCCCAGACATCGCCCGCGGGGTGCGATCCAGTCAGCCGCATGTTCCTGATGACATCGATGAGGAAGACAACGATGCCGGCGGCAAGGATGAAGGCGCCGATCGTCGAAACCATGTTGAGCCCGTCCCAGCCGATTCCGGCTGGGTAGGTGTAGACCCGGCGCGGCATGCCGATCAGCCCGGTCACATGCATCGGCAGGAAGGCGATGTTGAACCCGGCGAAGATCAGCCCGAAGGCCCATCGGCCAAGACGCTCCGAGAATGGACGGGTGCTGAAGGCCGGGGTCCAGTAGTAGATCGCCGCGAAGAGCGGAAAGACCATGCCGCCGAACAGCACATAGTGCAGGTGGGCGACGATGAAATAGCTGTCATGGGCCTGGCGATCGAACGGCACCATCGCCACCATCACCCCGGTCAGCCCGCCCAGCGTGAAGATCACGAGAAAGCCAATCACGAAGAGAGAGGCCACCGTCAGCTTGAGCCGTCCTGCCGCGATCGTCGCGATCCAGGCAAAAACCTGGATGCCGCTGGGGATCGCCACCGCCATGCTCGCGGCCGAGAAGAAGCCGAGCGAGCGGGCCGGGATGCCCGTAGTGAACATGTGGTGGACCCAGAGGCCGAAGGAGAAGAAGCCGACCGCGATCAGTGCCACTACGATCAGGCGGTAGCCGACGAGGGACGTTCCGGCCATGGGCGGGACGATCATCGAGACCATGCCGGCTGCCGGCAGGAAGATGATGTAGACTTCCGGATGGCCGAAGAACCAGAAGAGGTGCTGCCAGAGCAGCGGATCGCCGCCACGCTCGGCGATAAAAAAAGGCCAATCGAATGCCCGCTCGAGCTCGAGCAGGATGGTCGCGAGGATGACGGCCGGGAAGGCGAAGACGATCATCGCGGCGAAGATCAGCATCGTCCATGCGAAGATCGGCATCCGCGCCAGCGTCATTCCCGGGGCGCGGGTGCGCAGCACGCCGACGATGATTTCGATCGCACCAGCGATGGCCGAGATCTCGATGAAGCCGATGCCGAGCAGCCACCAGTCGGCGCCGATGCCGGGCGAGAAGCGCGTGCCGGTCAGCGGCGGATACATGAACCAACCGCCCGAGGGCGCGACGCCGAAGAAGAGCGTGCAGAAGAAGACTGATCCACCGATGAAATAGGCCCAGAAGGCGAAGGCGCCGAGCCGCGGGAAGGGCAGATCGCGGGCGCCGAGCATTGGCGGCAGCAACAGGATGCCGACCGCCTCGACCGCCGGCACGGCGAACAGGAACATCATCACCGTGCCGTGCATGGTGAAGATCTGGTTGTAGGTGTCCTGCGAGAGGAAATCGTTGCCCGGCGTCGCGAGCTGCAGGCGGATCAAGAGGCCGAGCACACCGGCGAGCAGAAAAAACAGGAACGCCGTCGCGATGTAGAAATACCCGATGATGGTGTTGTTGACGTCGCTGACGACGCGCCAGCCGCGCGGACCCTTCCAGACCGCTTCGAGCTGCTCAAGCTCGCCTGCGGGCCGTGGCAGGGCGGACGGGAGCTCAGGAGCACTCATCGCAGGCTCCCGAGATGACTGGTCAACGCGCTTATCTCTTCGGCCGAGAAGATCGCGAAGGGCGGCATCAGGGCGCCGGGCTTCACGGTCTGCGGGTTGATGATGAAACCGGCGAGGTTTTCGGGGGTGTGGGGCACGGTCGCGGCACCGAGGAAGCGCCTGCCGCCGACGCGGCTGAGATCGGGGCCGACCACGCCCGCCGCCTGCGTGCCGCGCACGGCATGGCAGGCGCCACAGCCGGCGGATAGGAACAATTGTTCGCCTCGGACGAGGCGCCCCTCGGCAGGCCGGCCTCGCTGATCGGCCGCAGCCAGCCAGGCGTCGAATTCGGCCTGCGGTACAGCAACGATTTCGAGCGCCATCAATGCGTGCGGCCCGCCGCAATACTCCGCGCACTGGCCGCGATAGACGCCCGGCCGGTCTGCCTTCAGGCGGAGCCGGTTGGTCCGGCCGGGGATCATGTCGAGCTTGCCGCCGAGGCTCGGCACCCAGAACGAATGGATGACGTCGTTGGAGCGCAGGGTAAACTCGATGTCGCGACCGACCGGGATCCTGATCTCGTTGGCCTCCGAAACCGGCGCTGCGCCCTCACGGTGATAGGCGATCCGCCACCACCATTGTTCACCGGTCACATCGATCCGCAGCTCGGGCGGCGTCGGCACCGCGATTGTCTCGCGCATCAGCCAGAGGCCGTAGCCGAGCAGAACGCTCAGCGTGACCACCGGGAAGACGGTACCGCCCCATCGGATCAGGCCATCGCCGCTGAGCACTCGGCGGATGCGCGCCGGCCCCCAGATCGCCGCGCCAAGGGCTGCGAGGACAAGGGAGAGGATCACGGCGGCGCCGGCGAACAGGCTCCAGCTCAGCAGCGCAATCCTTTCCGCTTCGTCGCCAGCCGGAGACAAAGCCGATTGTGGGGAACAGGCGGAAAGCCCCGCCAAGCCGACCATGGCTGCGGGAATGACAGCGCCTCGCCTCATCGACTTGCCTCGGGCGCAGGAGCGAGGCTCGCGAAATAGGCGGCGACGTCCCGCGCATCCGCCTCGCCGAGCCGGCGTGCGATCGGCGCCATGATTTTCCCCGTCGTGCTGCGATCATTGAGACCGGCCCGCCAGACTGCGAGCTGGCCTTCGAGATAGCGCGCGGGTTGCCCATCTAGGCGCGGATATTCGGGAGCGGCCTCGGCACTATGACAGCCGAGACAGGACGGGACGCCGCGCGCAGGTATCCCAGCGCGCGCGATCGCTTCGCCCCGCGCGCTAGCGGCGGGTTCGGAGTTCTCCGCCTGCGCGACAGGCCGCGGCAGCGAAGCGTAATAGCGCGCGAGCCGGCCGACCGCAGCGTTCGATAGGTCGGCCGCGGCAGTTTGCATCACGCCGCTGTCGCGCTCGCCGGCGGCATAAGCATGCAACGCGTTCTCGATCATGGCTGCCGGTTGGCCGTGCAGGATCGGAACAAGGCGGCTCGGCGGACCGCGTCTTGCGCCATGGCACCGGGCGCAGGCGCCGATCGCGTCCGCCTCGGTCTGCCCCGTCGCGATTTCCGCGCCGCTTTGCGGCTCGGGTTCGATTTCACCCAGCGCCAAAGCGCGATAGCCGTGCCGGTCCAGGCTCGGCAATCGGCGTAGGAAGGCAACCACGGCCCAGATTTCATCGTCGCGATGCAGCGACGGAAAGCCGGGCATGCCGGCATATTTCAGCCCGTGCTTGACGATCCAGAACAGCTCGCCGTCGCGCCAGAGGCCGACCTTGTCGCTAAGATCGGGTGGCGGCGGCAGCATGCTCGCGGCAACGGGACTGATCGGCGTTCCGGGCGAGCCGTGGCAATAGGCGCACCCTGCATGGAAATGGGCGGCGCCGAGTCGCACCCGGTCTTCATCGTTCTCCTCAGACAGGCTGATGGAGGGCGCGTGTGCCTTGACCGAATTCTCCATGCCGAAGCGCAAGAAGTAATCGACGATCCGAAAATGACCGGTGCTCGCCGCGACGTTGTAGGCGCCAGACCAGGCGAAGAGAAACGCCCCAACGAGGACCACTACGGCCATGGCGCCGGCGACGCCGAGCAGGCGCCGCGGCGTCGCGAGCAGCCAGACGGCCGCTCGCCTAGCGTGCGCGAGCGGCGACATGGCCAGAACGCTCGCCGTCTTCGAGCCGCCCGATCATCCGCGCCACAAGCGCGATGCCCGTGATCAAATAGCTGAGCGGGCAGGCGGTGATCATCAAAAGGCCCGCAAGCTGCTGGTCGGCGAGGCTGGACGGCCCTGTCGTGCAGAGGGCCAGGACGAGGCCGTCGAGATTGTAGAGGTCACGCGGCGCGAAGATCAGCAGGGCGCCGAGCAGGCAGGCCAGCTTTCCGGTCAGGAGAAGCGCGATCAATGCCCTCCATTCCGATGCGGCGATGAGTGCAGACCAGAACCAGACCGCGGCGCCAGCAAGCACGCTCATGAGGCCGAACTGGCTCGCCCCGGACGATGCCGCGAGTTGCTGCACTGCCGGAGCATGCCAAGCCCAGAGGGCGAGGAGTTGGACGAAGCCTGCGGGCAGGAGCGCTGTTGAGGCGAGGCGCCCGCGCTTGCTCAGGCCGAGTGCCACCAGCGGCGCAGCGACATTCATGAGGGCCAAGTGCTGCAACATCTGAAGGGATAGCGGGCCGAGTTCGACGACCGACACTGTAATCAGGCCGGACACGGCCAGCACCGCGGCCCCGATCGTAATCGGCCCTGACGCGTCAAGATGTTGCGTTGTGGACTCCCGCGAGCGGTGCAAGCGATCTCCCCCTTTGGCGACAACCTGCGATCGGGACCACGGTTCCGCTCTGATTGCGGTATGTGCGAACAAAGCAAGGCGGATGGCGTTCAGAACGGCGGGGGCACGGATACTGAAGGTTGGTGTCATGGCGCATTTCCGGAATGCACTTCTGGCGAGCGGAGTCGCGACGTCCCTTCTGGCCATGGCGGCCTGCAGCGAGCCCTCCTTGCCGGAGGAGGCCGGATACGGATCCACCCCGATCCTGCCCGAGCCCAAGAGCTCATGGTTGCCGACGATCAAGGTTGCCGACGCCATCGGCTGGAATCAGGGCGAGAAGCCGGTGGCAGCCAATGGGGGGCAGGTCACGGCGTTCGCGACCGGGCTGCAACATCCGCGCTGGCTCTACGAATTGCCCAATGGCGATATTCTGGTCGCCGAGAGCGACGCACCGCCGAAGCCTGACGACAAGCAGGGCGGTGTGCGTGCCTGGGTCCAGGGGCTCTTCATGAAAAAGGCTGGCTCCAAGACGCCAAGTGCCAACCGCATCACCCTGCTACGCGACGGGAATGGCGACGGCGTCGCCGAGACGAAGCGCGTCTTCCTCGAGAATTTGACCTCGCCATTCGGGATGGCGCTTGTCGGCGACCAGCTTTACATCGCCAATGCCGATGCGGTCGTCCGCGTCCCCTATGCGCTCGGCGAAACCAAAAGCGCGGCAAGGCCCGTCAAGGTCGCTGACCTGCCGGCCGGGCGCAATCATCACTGGACGAAGAGCCTCCTCGCCAGCCCTGACGGAAGCAAGCTCTATGTCGGCGTCGGCTCGAACTCGAATGTCGGCGAGAACGGCATGGCCGAGGAGGAGCAGCGGGCGGCAGTCCTCGAAATCGATACAAGAACGGGCGCCACGCAGGTCTTCGCCTCCGGCCTGCGCAATCCCGTCGGCATCGACTGGAATCCTGTCACCAAGGAGCTTTGGGTTGCCGTGAATGAGCGCGACGAGATCGGTGATGATCTCGTTCCCGACTACATGACCTCGGTGAAACGCGACGGCTTCTATGGCTGGCCGTACAGCTATTTCGGTCAGCATGTAGACAAACGCATCGAGCCGCCGCGTCCGGACCTGGTCGCGAAGGCGATCAAGCCTGACTATGCGCTTGGCTCGCACAGCGCCTCGCTCGGCTTCACTTTCGTCAAGGAGGGACGAATGGGCCAGGCCTATGCCGGTGGCGCTTTCATTGGCCAGCACGGCTCGTGGAATCGCCAGCGGCCGGTCGGCTACCGCGTCATCTTCGTGCCCTTCGCCGAGGGCAAGCCGTCGGGTATGCCGAGGCCGATCCTGACCGGCTTCCTGAACGAGAAAGGCGAAGCGCGCGGCCGTCCAGTCGGGGTGCGCGTCGACCAGCGCAATGGCCTGTTGGTGGCGGACGACGTCGGCAATGCGGTCTGGCGGGTAACGGCGCCAGCAAACTGAACAGTGAGCAGAGCAGCAGGGGCAACCAAGACAACTGACAGGAGCGCCCAGAATCCGGTAACGTCAGCTAGCGATCTGAAGCAGGCGGGTGCCGGTGTATGATGACGCTCGCTTGCGACGCCAGTCAGCCAGGCGTCTCCTATGGCGCCGAACCGGAAATGGCTAGCTAGTGACCGCTCCTCTTGCCATGCGCCGAGTCGTCTGCCTGGCGCCCCCGTAGAAGCTGATGGAGAGAATCCCGCAAGTTTCTCAGGCCTTCGACAGGCATCACAAGACGAGCCCGAACGACAGCTTCGATGGAAATTTCTGCGGTTGGCCCGGCCAACATTTTCTCTGCGATCGGCCGCCCGTGGATGAAGGTTAGGGTAGCCAATTCGCCTGTGAGCGAGCAGTTGAAGGGGCCTGCGACGACAGTCTCGGGGATGTTGTCGGGATCAACGACACGAATGTAACTCATGGCTTCCGCTGCGAGTACGGCATTCGGAGAATCTCTACCTCTCGCCGATGGGACGCGTGGGAGGCGGCTGTCCATCGGCGAGAGGCGTGGCGCTGGTTGGGGAGCGCCAAACTCACGCTAGCACGCCGTCTCGAAAGGAAAAGGCCTGCCCCGGCGCGGGAATATCTGCGCTAAATCCAGATAGGCCGTAAACTCCTCGCCGCAGCCTCCCGCCGCGGTGGAAGGGGACGCCAGGGAGAGGTCGCACCCGATGATCCGTCCTGTAATCCGAGAACGGAACTCCTCGGAACTGCTGCCGATTGGGCCAATTCAGGCAGCGCGCCTCCAACAGCCGCGGCCCATCTTCTTGGCTTCGTAAAGCGCTGTATCAGCCTTGTGCACGAGCGCATCGAGCGAATCCGCGTCGTGCGGATAAACCGCCAGGCCGATCGACAAGGCAACGTCGAGTTTCTTGTTGTTTATCGGGACCGGTTCGACCATCGCCTCCAGCAGCCGCAGAGCCAGGGCCGTCGGGTCGGCGCCCTTTTGTTCGGGCCGGCACAAAACCACGAATTCATCGCCCCCCACCCGGGCCAAGAGGTGCCGTTCTCCCAGGACCGAACGGAACCGCGCTGCGACCGAACGGAGGAGAACATCGCCCACGGCGTGCCCGTAGGTATCGTTCACGCTCTTGAAACGGTCGAGGTCGAGCCACAGAAGACCGAATTCGTCACCGGACGCGGCGGCGATGTCGATGGCCCTTCGAAGTTCGCTGCGGAACAGACGAAGATTCGGCAGGCCCGTCAGTGCATCGTGATTTGCAAGATAGGTCATGTGCTCGCGCGCGGCCTTCTCAACGCGGATGTCGCGGATCTCGACTAACTGTCGCGGGGCGCCGCTGGACAGGATCGGCGTGGCGTTCAGCGCAATATCGACGAGGACGCCGGTGGCGGTCATCAGCTGCGCCTCAACTCCCCTCAGGCAGTTATTGCTGTGGTCGCTGGTCAGTGCAGGCTTGGCGATAAAATTCGTCAGGGGGGTCCCTTCGATCTCCGCCTGACCGAGGCCGACCAGCTGCTCGAAGGTCCGGTTTGTTGCGATCACTTTCTGGTTCTCGCATACGACGATACTCGTCTGTGCCGCCTCGATGATGTTTCGCATCTGGTCCGCATCGGCGGACGCCCTGTGAGCGCGCTTGTCGAAGGCGATGGCCACCAGGCTGAGAGCCACGATCACTGACGCCACGAAGGCGACCGAAAGCCCAAGCAGAAACTCTGACAGTCCTCCGTCCGAAACAGTGAGGGTCGGGTCGGTTTTGACAACGGCCGCGGCCATCGCCGTGAAATGGAGGCAGCAAACGGCCCCGCCAAATAGCGTTGCGGCGATCAATCTGTGCCCCCGCCTGTTGGCGAGACGTTCAATGAGGATGGCAGCGCTAATCAGCAGGACAGCGGAGCTCACGGAGAGCGCGACTAAGGTAGGTTCCCAAGCGAACGTGCCCGCGAACACCAGCGCTCGCATGCCGGTGAAGTGCATGGCAGCAATAGCCGCGCTGAGTACGACAGCGCCGACGAGCGCGCATGGGAGAGCTGTCGACATCAAGAGGGGCATAGCGCTGCCGGCGATCACGATGCTCAGTAGCGCGGAGGCAAGCGTCAACGTGATGTCGTAGCTGACGGCAGTCGCGGGGGCAAAGCCGAGCATCGCGACAAAATGGGTGGACCATATCCCGCCGCCAGCCACGCAGGCGGCTATGAGCGACCAGCCGTGCCGCGCTCCGCCTTGTTGCGCGCGGGCGTGGTTGAGAATCGCAAAAACGGTGAAACCCGAGACGAGTGAGACGAGAACCGCCAGAAGAACGAGTTTGGGATCATGGTCCGTCCGTATGCAATCCAAAATCCGGATGAACATGCGCAGCCTTGCCGTTACAGCAGTTGACCCCAAGAATCGTCGCCCGGCCTTGCGGCTCGATTTGAAGCTTGACGATGGGGTATCGCAGCGCGGCTGAAAGTTGTCGATCAATGGAATATTGCAGGAGAACGCGCAATTTTAGACATTTACTGGTAACTGCGTGCTGAATCTGCGATTCACCAAAAATTCCAGATCCGTTTTCCTTGTGGATCAAACGCCCTCAGAGCAGACCCTGACGGCGACAGCATTGCAGGCCTACCGACTGGCTCGGCAATGCGCCAACTCCTGCGTGGCGCCTGGCCAAGAAGCTAATAGTTGTGTTGGCGTCGCCTAGGTATGCGCGCTCCGGATGCAGGGCACCAGGCGGCCCGCCTCTGCCACCATTCAGGTCACATCCACGACAGAACGTTAACTTCTGCATGCGACCAATTTTCCGGGGGGCTGGTAGAGGCGTGGATCGAAACAATGACGGCGCGCAACGGCGCCAGCGATAAGGGGCGGCTGGGCGTCCTATTGCAGCGTTACCATCTGTGGATTGGCCAAAAGCTCGGCCTGCCAGACCTCGACGAAACCGAGGCGGGATTGCTGCGGCGCCTGCAGTCTGAAGTTTTCTCAGCAATCTTGCCACCGGTTCTCATCTCCAACATCGCGGCTGCGGTAGTTACGGCGGCGGTAGCGATTTGGCACGGCTGGGTTTTAGCTGCGGTCGGTTGGTTTACATGCGTCGTTGTAATCGGCATGGCCGGCTTGCGCCGAACTCGAGCGCTTGAGACACGCCAGCGTGCGGAACCGCCCTCAGAGCGTTTCACACGGCGCACGATTGTTGACTCGGCCATACTGGCTTTGCCGTGGCTCATTGCTGGGCTCTGGCTCAATCCGTCCCTCGTGCCGGAAATGGAAACGCTCGTAGCAACGATCCTGGCTGGATTGATTTTCGCGGGCATCTTTACCATGGCGAGCATGCCGGCCGCAGCGCTGACTTTCTCAGGCATGGTGATGTTCGGTCGCCTGGCTCAGGTCATCTATACACCGCTCGATCAGGCACTAAGCAACCTCGCGCTTCTAATTATTTACAGCATCATACTTTTGGTGTCGTTGCGCGCTTTTGCGCGACTTTATATTGACCGTATTCGCTCCGCGCTTGTTGCTTCCAGACTACGGGAAGAGGCGCTTTCACGCGCTGCCCGCGAGGAGGACCGCAGGGAGTCGGCCGAAGCACATGCGCGCGGCTTCCGCGATGAGGTCGGCGACATCATGAACGCCTTCACGAACTCAGCGGGGCGCATGACCGAGGCCGCCATAATGCTGCGCACTATCGCGGGTGCGACGCATAGTTCGCTGACCAGTGCCGTCTCGCGCGTTGCTTACGCCAGCGACGATATCTTGTCGGTCGAGATATGCTCCCGCCGGCTCGCAGACAGTATCGGCCAGATTCGTCGGGAAACCGACACAACGAGCGGCCTTGTCGGCGCCGCCGCGGCGGATATTGAAGCGGCCATTGCCATCCGCGCCGAGCTCACCGATGCGGTTCGCGACATCGGTGAGGTCTCGGAGGTGATCCGGGGCATTGCCACGCAAACAAATCTACTCGCCCTCAACGCCACGATAGAGGCAGCCCGAGCCGGCGCTGCCGGGCGGGGCTTTGCGGTCGTTGCAGGAGAGGTGAAGGATCTGGCCGCCCGCACTGCGATCGCAACACAAGAAATTGGGGCCAGGATCGAGGAGGTACGAACCGCCACGGAACGGTCCGTGGCCGCCATGCGAAATATCGGTCAGTCGACGGAGGCGATCGTCAACGCCACCGGCGGGATCGTACGCGCCGTCGACGAACAGGCCAGCACGATAGACACAATTGCATCGCTGTTGGCACGCGCGATCGCTCAAGCCGAGCAGGCAACTGGCGCGATGAAGCAAGTGGCTTTCGACGCAGAACGCACGTTGAGCAGCGGTGAAGAGATCGCGGATGCCGCAGCGGTGGTTGACGGGGAGGTCACGCGCCTAGGACAAACCGTGACCCGCTTTTCAGGGCAGATGGCAAGCTAGGCTGGTCGGCTTGGCGCCAGAAGCCGACGTTAGCTGGGTGCCCGGAAGCAGAGGATAGTCGCGGGCGGTCAGCGCCGAGTCCAGCCTGAACCCGATATCGGGAATGTTCACTTTGATGCGAGCCGAGCTGGTGAAGTTGCTCCTGTGGCCAACAGGGCCACAGCTCTTGCTCAACGATAAGAGACCCGGCCTCGCAAATGCGAGACCGGGCGTACCATGCGTGTTTAGATCGTCAGGACACTATTCGATGACCTCAACGATCTCGCGGCTTCTGGGATCCACGATCAGCACATCGTCGCCGATCAGCGCGTATTGATAGCCGCGCAACTGTTGATCCTGCTGCTCGACCTCGGCCGGCAGCGGCCGCAACGCGACCTGCGGCGGCAGGATCGCGCCCTTCAGGCCGTCGACGCCCTGGATCTCACCGGGCCTGGCATCTGCTAGGATCATGCGGGCGAGTTCGTGCCGGTCCGCCGTACCGTTCGACGGAGGCGGACTTGCGCCAGCAGGCGCCGCGGCGGCCGATTGCGATGCGCGCTTGTCGACGACCTCGACGATGCGCCGCGTGCGCGGCTCGACGATCGCGACTTCCTCGCTCTCGGTCATGACGTATTGATAGCCGCGCCAGTCGGGATGGCGCTCGATCAGCTCGTCAGGGACGTCATGATAGGGCACGCCGGCAGGCAGGACAACGCCTTGACGGAAGACGACCGAATCCGGCCGGTGCCAGCGCCTGACGTCGCGTTGACGCTCGAAGGCCGCGTAGACGTCGACGTTCCCGCCTCTGCCGCCGCGGCGATCAATCACCTCGACGATACGACGGTCGCGGGGATCGACGATGACGATCTCACGCTCGGAGACCGTGTAGCGATAGTCCCGGTATTGCGGCCTGACCGCGGCGATCTCGCTCGGCAAGGGCTGGAGCTGCACGCGCGAGGGCAATTCGGCACCGACCGAGACGGAAACCCCGAGATTCTGAACCGGACGGACCTCGTTACGCTCGACGCGCTGGCGAACCGTGTCGGCAATGCGCTGGTTGTCGGTACCGGCCTGTGCATTGTCGGTGGACTGGCCGCTCGGCGCGGCACGGTTCTCGGCCGGCTGCGGGCTGGTCATTGCGGGCTGCGTCGCATCCGGGCGCTGCGCATTGATTCCGGGCCGCTGCTGATCGTCCTGCCGGGGGGCAGGCTGCGCCGTGCTCGGAGCAGCTGGCCGATTGTCCGGCCGCTGCGGCTGCGCTGTGTCGGGCGATCGTGGGGCGCGGTTGTCGGGCTGAGCCTGCTCGGTCGGCCTGCGGCCATTGCGGTCGTCTTGCCGCTCACGCTGCGCCTGCTCGCGCTGCTGTTGCGCCTCTCTTTGCTGTCGCTCTCTTGGCTGCTCTTGCTGAGCGCGCGAGCTCGGCGCTGGGTCTGGTCGTTCCCGTTGGGCCTGGTCGCGTTCGCGTCGCTGGCCAGAGCCGCGTTGTGGATCTTGGCCTGACTGATTTTCACCGCGTTCGGAGCCTGGAGCATACATGCGTTGCGCCGGGGCTGTTTCTGGCTCAAGCGCACGCCCCGGCGCTTCGCGCGGCGCGCGTTCTACCTGAACGGGGCCTTCTCCCGGGCCGACAATGACTGGTTGCGCCCAAGCGATACCGGCGTGAGCGATGATCGCGATGGTGGCGATGCCTGCAAATTGATTCATGGGACATGCTTCCGAGCTTCGGACGCCGGCACCCTAAAGAGCAAGTAAATGCTGCCTGTCCTCCTCCCTTTTTTGAGGGTGGAGGCCATTCGAAGGGTGCCGATCGACCTAAGACAAAAGGTGGATCCCGCATAAAACGATGCGGGATCCGACAATCGGCCTATTCGATCACCTGGACGACCCTGCGGGTTCCCGGTTCAACCAGCACTGTGCGGTTATTGACTACGGTGTAGCGGTATCCTTTGACGCCATACTCGGCCGGCACCTCGCGATAGGTCACGCCCCGGTCAGGAAGCACCGATCCAACGCGAACCTCCTCCGCATAGGTGTAGGAGGGAACCCGCTGTTCGGTGACATACGTCTTGAAGCGCGGCGTGTTGTCTCCAATGATCCCGCCGACAACCGCACCGCCTACGCCCCCGACTACTGCGCCGACCGGTCCACCGACAACTGCACCACCGACTGCGCCTGCGGCAGCGCCGCCGGCCGCACCGCCCTGCGCGCCTTGAGGATTTTGGGCGAGTGCCACAAACGGAGCTAGCGCGATGGCGGCTGCAACGATGAGTTTTTTCATGGGTCGATCTCCTGGTGTTCCCCCAGATCGAGGCTCCAACTTAGAACCCTTATAAAAAGTTCCGGATTTGTGCGTGAGAGATAACCGCATCCGTGGCGGGTAGGTGCTAATGCCCCGCGACTTTAAGCCAGCATCCGGCACAGGGCGCGCCCCGCTAGGCGACTTGCCGGCCTGCCAGGAATAGCTGCTCGAATTCAGCCCCAGGAAGCGGCCGTCCGAAGTGATAACCCTGTCCTTCCTCGCATCCCATACTCTTGAGACGATTAGCGGTTTCGACGTCCTCGATCCCTTCCGCAATGATCGACAGGCCGAGTGAGCGGCCAAGGTCGATGGTGGCGCGGACGATGGCGGCATCGCCGCTGTCATTCAGCAGCTGGCGCACAAAGGTCTGGTCGATCTTCAGCGTGTCGAGCGGGAACGCCTTGAGATAACTCAGGCTGCCATATCCGGTCCCGAAATCGTCAAAGGCGATCTTGACGCCGCGCGCGCGGATCTCGCGGAACGTCTTCTGCGCCTTCTCGGCGTCCTCGATCAGGATATCTTCGGTGACTTCCAGTTCGAGCAGGTCGGGGGCGAGGCCGGTTTGGTCGAGCAGCGCGGCGACGGTGTCCTGTAGATCGCTGCCCTGCAACTGCGAAGGCGAGAGGTTGACGCCTACACGGATCGGCGTGCCTGCCATCTGCCAGCGCCGGGACTGCCGGCAAGCCGTGGCCAGAACCCAGTTCGCGACTGCGTCGGACAACGGGGAATTGTTCAGCACTGGGATGAACTGCCCCGGCGGCACGAGACCACGCACTGGATGGCGCCAGCGGATCAGGGCTTCCGCCCCGATCACGCTCCGATCCGACAGGAGCACTTGCGGCTGGTAGAACAATTCGAACTGGTTCTTCTCCAGGGCAAGACGGAGCTCGGCTTCAAGTGCCAGTTGGGATGCGATCCTGTCGCGCATCGCGGCGGCGAAGCCGATAGCCTGCTCCTCGCCGGCCGAGGCGGCTGCCTCGAGCGCCAGGTGAGCGTTTCCGATCAGGTGATCGGCGCTCCAGCCCGGCTCGGCAACAGCATAACCGATGCGCACCGTCACCCGCTGGCGCCACTCGCCAAAGACGAGCGCCGCAGATCCAAAATCACGCGCGATATCATCCGCCACGGCCGCAACGCGTTCCTGCGGAAGGATCAAGGCAAATTCGTCATCGGCAAAGCGAGCCGCCTCAGCATCGGGAGGCACCAGCAAGCGCAGCCGATCGGCGAACGCGACGAGCACGCGATCGCCGAATTCACGGCCATGGATATCGCTGAGCTGGTGAAACCGGTCGATGCCGATCAGCAGCACGGCCGATACGAGTATGCCGTCCTTCTCCAACTGCGCCGAGAGGCGCTCCCCGAGCGCATGTCGATTGAACAGCCCCGTCAGGTCGTCATGCTCGGCCAGATAGCGAATCCGCTCACGTTCACGCTGCTTCACGGTGATGTCGCGCAGAACAAGGCCGAACTGACGCCCATCGGTCCCTTGCCAGCTGGAGATGCTGGCCTCTAGGGCAAAGCGCTCGCCATTGCGCCTGACGCCAACGAGATCGAGGACGTGGTCGTCCGCGGCCTGTGTCGCCGCAGCGTCATGGAGGCGAGTGAGCTGCGCCGACGTGACGTCGCCGGAATCGGCGAGGCAGGCAGTGAAAGGCTTGCCGAGCGCATCCTCTTCAAAATAGCCGAAAATCCTGGCGGCTCCCGGGTTCCAGAAGACGATGCGCCCGTGGTCGTCGAGGCAGACGAGCCCATCGCCCAGCGACATCGCGATGCGCTGGAAACGCCGCTCGGCGATGCCGCGCAGCAGCCCGCGCAGGTCGATTTCATGAAGCGCTACGGCGATCAGATAGGCGCCGAGTAGAAGGTGCCAGCTGCTCGTGTCGACGATGACCGGCCAGTTCGCCTGGATCAGAAGCGCGCCGATCTCCAGCGCAGCCGCCGTCCACAGCACGACGGCGACACGCGTGCTTGCGCTGGTTCGGCGCCAGAGCAGAACCATCCCCGCGAGAATGGCGAGCGTTCCGGCGATCGATAATGGCAGGCTAGTGCTCTGCAGGTCACGGCCCTGCAGCAGCGATTCAGCGGCCAGAAGCTGCAGCATGGAACCTGGAATAACGCGGCCGTTGGGGACGTTGAAGCGGTCGCCCAATTCGACCGCCGTTCCAGCGACGATGATCTTGCGTCCCTTGAGCCGTGCCAGTGCCTGTGGCTCGCCATCGAGCACCGCGGTGTAGGACACGGTTGGAACCGTATCGGTCCTGATGCTGAAATCGATACGGAACGGTGAGCCGTGCTCGTCATGGCGGCCGACCAGCAACGCACCAAATGACGGCAGGAACTCGCCGATGCGCGCGCCCAGGCCGTAGCGGCGAACCAGCCCGTCCGTCTCGGGCAGGACATTGACCACGGCCGGCCAGCTGTGAGCAGCGAACTCGGGCAAGGGCCGGTTGACGTGCAGTGTCAGCCCGCGATTGAGGTCGCCGGCCCTCTGCTGGAAAGTCGCCAGCACAACAGAGCCGCCGGCCTTCGCCAGCGCCTCCGCAAAGGTTGCATCATCAGTCGGATTGGAGCGGGCGCTGAAGTCGACGTCGAAGAGGATCTCAGTGGCGCCTGCCGCCTCGAGCTGCTCGATCAGCTTGGCGTGATGGCGGCGCGGCCACGGCCAGACACCGATACGCGCCAGGGAGGGAGCATCGATCTCGACCAGCGCGATGGTTTCGCTGGCAGGACGTTTCGGCCAGAGAAAGCGCTTGTCGCCGATGAGATCCGCGAGCGCCCCAGGCAGGCCGACCAGCCAGGCCAGCGCAAGCAGCCCAAAGGCAATGAGGTGTGGCCGATACAGCGTCACGTCCGTCCGCCACCCTGCCGGGCATTGAGGTCAATCAGCCCGACCCTAGCCCAGGAAAGCTGACCATTCCGTCAAGAGAATCAGCGTCGGGAATTCCCGACGCCGCTCCCGCCGAGGCTCACCCCGACGTTCACGACGCCCAGGTTCAGGCCCAGATTCAAGCCGCCATTGCCGTTCCCGTTCCCGCCGGCGTTGCCATTGCCATTCCCGCCGGCATTGCCGTTGCCGTTCCCGCCGGCATTGCCATTGCCGTTCCCGCCGGCATTGCCGTTGCCATTCCCGCCGGCATTGCCATTGCCGTTCCCGCCGGCATTGCCGTTGCCGTTCCCGCCGGCATTGCCATTGCCGTTCCCGCCGGCATTGCCGTTGCCGTTCCCGCCGGCATTGCCATTGCCATTCCCGCCGGCATTGCCGTTGCCATTCCCGCCGGCGTTGCCGTTGCCGTTCCCGCCGGCGTTGCCGTTGCCGTTCCCGCCGGCGTTGCCGTTGCCGTTCCCGCCGGCATTGCCGTTACCATTCCCGCCGGCGTTGCCGTTGCCGTTCCCACCGGCGTTGCCGTTGCCGTTCCCGCCGCCATTGCCGTTGCCGTTCCCGCCGGCGTTGCCGGAGACTTTCGTTGAGTCGTTGCTGCTGCCTTTGGCTGAGACGCCTGCGCCATTGCTACGACCGTTCGCCTGGCTGTTGACGTTCGCCGAAGCTGTCACGCCATCCGATCTCGTGTTTTCCAAATTGCCGATTGGCTGACCATTATTCGAGGCGTTGATCGCTGGCGAAACCTCTCCAGTCGACCAGAACGTGGCCTGCACGCGCCCGGAGGAGACGGCTCCGTCGCCCACATTGCGCGCCAGCCCCTTGGTCACCGCATGCACGTTGACTTTAGCCTCGCCCAATGTCGCGCCGATGCGCACCGTTCCGCCACTGACGGAAACGGCTTTGCCAGAACCTTCGCCGCCACTGGCCCGGCGCTCCTCGCGGGCGGCACCGACTGGCGGCGGCAGGCCCTCGCGTGGAACCGAAATCGGACGAATGGAGGGTGTGCGCGGTGCTCCCTGCTGGGTCGGGTTGAATTGTCCCGTACCGGAGAGCCTGAGGCCGGCCGCACCGTTTCCAGCGACGCTGGCGGCCTGCCCGGGCTGGACCAGCACGAACTGACCCGAGCGGAAATCGCTGACCTGGACCTGGCCGCGCTGGACGTCGACCTTGGCGCTGCCCGAGGTCACCGTAACACGGAACTGCGTGCCCTTGACCACGGCGGCAAGAAAGGGGGTCTCGACTTCGAAATGTTGGACGTTCCGCTTCTCCACGTCGAGCAGGATCGACCCGGCCTGCTGGAGGATCGTCGAGCGGCCCGAGCCGTTCGTCGTCGGCACGGCGACCTGCGAATTGGCGGAGATCAGCATGCTCTCCGCCCCGCGCACCAAAAGGACACGGCCGTTGCGCCCGGTACGGATCATATCGCCGGGCCTGAGCGTCGAGGCCTGGCCGAGCGACACCTGTTGAACGCCGGAACCTGCGACCCAGGCTTCGCCCGAGACCTTGCTGACCTGCCAGATATTGTCTTGGGCGAAAGCCTCGTTCGGGCCCAACGCACGCAAAAGGGCCAGAAGGCCCGCAGCGAAGAGGATGCGGGTCGCTCGTAGCATGGGGGGCAGTCTCCGTTCTGGAGGTCGTGCAAAGCCGGCTATCCTGCCTTCTAGCAGGCAGTTCTGAACGCTGGCTTAGCGCAACGCTCTGAAACAGGAGGAAGCATTAAGTCCTGATTAACCATGTCTATTTACGGTTTTTGAGCGGGGAAGGCTGGGCAAAAGCCCAACAGACGGGTGCATGTTCGACATGGCATGGCGGCGAGTGGGCGGACTATCCAGTGGTAGTCTGCGAGCGGTGATCCTATCGCTCCTCATGTGCTCGCCGGCCTTGATTGGCCCCGCCTATGCCCAGAGCGGCCGCCAGTCTCCGCCGCCGATCCAGCCGGCCGATCAGGGGCTCGAGCAGCGACGCGCCGAGCGGCTGCAGGAGACCCGGGATGGGATTTCGGTTCGGATGGCGGGATCCGCGCCCGACCAACCGACCGGTGAAGAACGGGCGCTGTTCACGCTCGCCGCCGTGAGGATCGAGGGCGACAGTCCGCTCGGCTCCGGCGAGATCGAGGCCACCTATCGCGACAAGCTCGGCAAGCCGATCTCTCAGGCGGGTCTCGTCGCCCTCGCTGGCGAGATCAGCAAGCTCCATCGCGACGCCGGCTATCACCTCACGCGTGCGCTCATACCGCCGCAGGATATCAAGCGCGGCGTCGTCACCATCAGGATCATCCCAGGCACCGTCGCAGAACTGGTGGTGCAGGGCGACGAGGCGAACCGCTTCGGCACGCGCCGGATGCTGGCGCCGATCGCCGAGGAGACGCCGGCCAGGCTGGCGACGCTCGAGCGCCAGCTCCTGCTCGTCAACGATCTCCCGGGGGTACGCGTCAAGGACACGACGCTGGAGGAAATCGGCACCGGCTCCGGGCAGTTCCGTCTGACCGTGATCCTCCACAGCTGGAGCGTGTTCGTCTCCGCGGGCTTCGACAATGCCGCTTCGAATGCCGTCGGTCCGTGGCAGGCCTATTTCGGCGCCGCGCTGAATTCGTTGATCGTCCCCGGCGACACGCTCGCTGTGAACCTCTCATCGGTCCCGGGCTCGACACGGGAGCTGCGCTATGGCCGCCTCTCCTATGATGCGCCGCTCGGCAATGACTGGCTGCGGGTGGGCGTCGCGGCCTCGCGCAGCGTCGTCTGGCCCGGCGACCTGCGTCGGCTCGGCCGTGTCCGGTCCGATGCAGAGAATCTCGAAGCCAGGGCAACGGTCGTCGCACTGCAGACACAGCGGCAATCGCTCTCGCTGACCGCCGGGCTGGGCATCAGCAACATCGTCGAGGAGAGCATTTTCGGCATCAATTATCGTGATCGCCTGCGGATCGCGAGCCTGACGGCCGATTATCGCCTCCGCGACGACTGGCTAGGCACGACTTATGCGATGCTCGGCCTGCGCAAGGGGTTTGACATCGACGATGCCTCGCGCCGTTACGATCCGTTGCTCTCGCGTTTCGATGGCTCGGGCGACTTCTATCTCCTGCAAGGTGCGCTGACGCGCTATCAGGGTCTTGGCGAAAGCTGGTCGATGAAGCTCGCCGGCTCCGGTCAGGCCAGCTCCGAGGCGTTGCTGATCTCACAGCAGTTCTATCTCGGTGGCGGCGCCTTCGGGCGCGCCTTCCAAAGCGGATGGCTCGCCGGTGACAACGGCATCGCCGGTTCGGCAGAGCTACGCTACGACTATCGGCCCGGGCTATCTTTCCTGAAGAACGTGCAGCTCTTCGGCTTCGTCGAAGGCGGAGCCGTCCGCAGCTATGCGGCGCCGAAGGACATCGTCCAGTCGCTCTCCGCGGCGGGCGGCGGCGTACGCCTGCAACTCAACGATTCGGTCGAGGCCGGCATCACCGTCGCCGCGCCGCTGAGCTACAATTCGCCCAGCCGAGGTGGCCGCGGCGCGACCGTCCTGTTCTCGCTGTCGACGATTCTGAAGGCTTGTCCCGAGCGGGGAGATTGGCACTGCGGGTGAGCAGGAGCTACTCAACCTCCAGCGAGCGATCGCCCGACACGGCCGCGCCGGCACTAGGTGTCACTTGGCAGTGAAATGCGATATCGCGGCGCCAATGATTTCAGTTAGTTGGGCTGGCACTTAATTTGAGAATGAGCAGTTAATTTGATAATCCGACTGAAATTTTGTTACTTAATGTGAGAATTCGGCTCCCGGTGTTCTCTCCCCGCGAGCCTCCCATGAGCAATCCATCCCAGCGCACTTTGTCAATCTCGCCAGCACAATAATAGCCCAAACCAGTCGGCCGCCAGCGCTCTCGCAGTTGCAGTTAATTTGAGAATCCGGCGGACACGATTCTCATAATTAAATGCGCAAGGCGGACGAAACTGGCGCATTCTTACATTTAACTGCCAAGCGACACGGTTTCCTCGGCCTCGAAGATCTGGCGATGCACATCACGCTGGTCATCGTACCAGACCTTGCCGCTTGGCTTCGGAAAGACAGAACGGCGATCAGATCGCCCGCGATGCCTCCCGCGGGACTAGCCTTGGCTGCTGGCTTCACTGATACACGCCCCTCATATCGTCGCGGCAGTCGCTGCATGGTTCAGAGAGCGCATTGGCGGCGAGCCGTCCAACCCGTACGATCGGGTGCGCGGATCGAATTGGATGAAATGGGACAAGGGCCCGGCCGCACAGCGCAACGCGCTCGCGGCAAAGCGGTGGCATGGGGTCCGTTAAGTTGACGCCTTGGCCTTCGTCACACGCTTCGCTCTGGTCGGCTTGACGGGCTCGGGGGCCGGGCCTGCGGCCGGCGTTTGCTTGCGCCCAAGCCCAATCGATTTCGCCAGCATTGACCGCGCCTCGGCATAACTGGGAGCGACCATCGGGTAGTCGGCAGGTAAGCCCTATTTTACGCGGTACTCTTGCGGCGTCAGCCCGTACTTATACCCGATGTGACGCTTCAGCGATTTGAATTTCTGTCCATCTTCCAGGCAGATCAGGAAGTCCGGGGTGATCGATTTCCTGATCGAGACAGCGGGCACGAGTGGCTCCGCCGGCGCGATTGTCGGCGTGCTGCCGAGCTTCGCCAACGCGAAATGAGTGCTGGCGATGAGGCCGACCACGTCAGCGGTAGGAACATTATTGTGGCTCACATAGGCCGAGACGATAGAAGCCGTCAGCTCCAGTAATTCTTCATGATTCTCGGACATTCGAAATCCTGCGTCTAGGAAAATGGCAGGCGCCAATAAACGGCGCCCAAGCAGAGAAGGGCTCTGCGAGGAAGTGCATGTGATTAACTTCCAGATATCGGTGTGCGCAAGCAATCTTACTAACGTTGCAGGCGTGCAGTCAGTTCATGAATCCTAGCACCGGGGCACACCCGCCGCGCGATCTCGCAAAGGTGCGGATGATGAGTGAGGTAGATCACCTGCCCGACCTGCGCCATCTCCCCGAAGAGCCGGAAAGCCTCTTCGGCTCGGAAATCATCAAAAGTCTCCATGATGTCATCGGCGATGAACGGCACCGGTTGCCGAGAGGCGACGAACTCGTAGTACCCGGCGACCCGCAGCGCGAGATAAAGCTGGAAACGCGTGCCCTTCGATAGCTCCGCGGCCTCTTTCGAGCCTCCGCTGGCCGCTAGCGCGATCAGAATCTCGCCGTCCTTCTCCGGCTGGGCGGCAAGCCCGGCATAGGCGCCACGGCTGATCGTTGCGAAGGCCTGCGAGGCGCGCGCCATCATCGAGCTGCGATGCCGGTCACGATAGGCGCGCAGCGCCTGTTCGGCCGCGGCCGCGCCCAGCTTCAGCCTGAGATAGCGGAGCGCGCGATCCTCGATGTCGAGCAGCAGCGTGCGCTTCTCCTCCTCGATCTTGGCCACCGCACCGTCGCCGCCGACGGCCTCGACCCGGTCGAGCGCCTTGCTGTGAACAGAGAACAGGTCACGGCTGCGCTGGTCCTGATCATCGAAGCGAGCCTTCAGCTCGACAAGCTCAGCCTCCAGGGCAGTGTGATCGGAGAGATCGAGGGCAGCTTCCGCCTCGTCGATCGTGGCCAGCCGAAGCGCAGCGAGGATGTCACGCTCGGCAGCGTCGGCCTGCGCCGCCAATTCCGCCCTCTTCTCGATGGCCACCAGCTTGCTAGAGACTTCCGCCAAGGTTGCGACGCTGAAGAAGGCGAGCATCTCAGTCTTGCGCCGGTCGTGAACCGCCAACGTCTCGGAGAGCGTGCGATGCCGGGCCCGAGCAGCTTCCAGGTTCTGGGCCGCGGTCACCCGCCGCGTGCGTTCGGCGTAAGCTTCCTGAATCCGAGCGCCGACTACCTGCGCCAGATCCAGGACATCGCCGAAGGAAGCAGCGATCCCCATCTCGCTGGCGAGCGCTGCAGCGTCGTCGCGGAATGCGGTCTGATCCTTCTCCATCTTGCCGATCCGGTCGACGAGACTGGCCTTCTTCTCCAGCACGGGGTCGAGTTCGGTGATGGCTGCGAGGATTTCGCGAACCGTCGCGAGCGTCGGCACTATGCCGCCCTCTCCCAACCAACAGGCCGAGCAGGTTTTGGTCCATGAGGCGTTCCAGTCCCGGTCGGCCTCCGTGGCCTTTTCGACCTCGCGTTCACGGCTCCCCAGGTCGCGCCGCCGCTCATCCACGCTGGCCCGCAACGCCTTCAGCTCGACCTCCCGATCGATGACCCCCTGCCCTGCGACCAGCAGCGTCTCGAACCGAGCCTCGGCATCCTGCGGCAGACCGGCCGCGCCGAGCGCGCCGACCAGCCTATCGCGCATAGCCACGGCGTCGGCTTCCGCCTCACGAAGATCGCTCTCCGCCGCGCGGACAAGCGCGTTTGCCTCCAAGGCCTTGTCTCGACGGCCGAGCCAAGCTTCGAACTGAGGCAGCGATGTATTGTCCGACAGCGTCGGTCGGATCGCAGCTACGGCGGCCGCGATCTCGCGCTGGAGGCCCTGCATAGCCGTTGTCGCGAGATCCCGAAGTTCAATGGCGCGATCGCACTCTGCCTTCACGATGACCAGCGCCTGGCTCGTCTGGTGGAGTTTTGCGACATCCGCCATATGACCGAGCCGTCCGTTCGTGACGATGTCGTCGCGCCGAAGCGCCGCCTCAAAGCCATCGGCGGAAGTGGTGTCGAGCTTGCCCCGATGATCCGCCCACGCCTGCTCCCGGATTGCACGAATGCTCGCGGCTTCTTGATCAGAGACCAGACCTGAGATCCCACTGAGCGCGTTCAGCTCAGCCGCCAGGCGGACCTGTTCCGTCGTCAGGCGCTCGACCTCGCCGGCGTGCTGATCGATCCGCTTCTGTGTCTCGGCGGTCGCCAGCACCCAGCGCTGAATCTCCCCCGCAGCGGGAGCAGGCAGGTCGACGAGCTCCTCGATGTCACCGTTCCAGGGCCGCAGCTCGCGAATGCGATCCGCCAGCACCATGCCGGCGGCATCACGAGCCCGTTCGGCCAGCCGGCGACGCGCCGCATGATCGTCCGCCCGCGCGGCCGCGACCGTCGCCGCCAGCGACGACATCCGCGTCTCGCGTCCCTGCGCGGCTTCCGGATCGCCGCCGGCCTCGCGTAGCCTCGCTTGCGCCTCGTCCAGTCGCCGGCGAGCCTCCAACAGCTCATCGGTTGCCGATTTCAGCGCGGTCTCGATGCCGGAGCGCGTCTCGATCAGCGTGCGAAGCACACCGACGACGGAGGCTCCCAGCACGAGGCGATGCGGATCTGTCTCTTCAGTCCGCTCGATGCGGCTCAGGATCGTAGAGATCGCGAATTCGGCCTCGCGCAGTTGCAGACGGCGCTCCGGGATATCCTTCTCCGCCGTGACATAGCGGGCACGCAGATCAGCGAGCCGCTCGACCTTGTCGGTCAGCTTTAGCGCCGTCTCGTCCACCACGATCGCGTCAAGCTGCCCTGACAGCTCCGCGATCTCCTCTGTGAGGCCCTGCGCGCGAATGCCGAGTTCGATCTCGTCCTCCTGCAGCTGCGGCAGCTCCTCGGCCCAGCCGCGCGGAGCGTTGGGAAGGTCGGCCAGGGGCGCAATGCGCTGGCGGATTCCACGCAAATCCGCCAGGCGCGGCAAGGCGTTCAGATGGCGCTGGATCTCGTCCATGCGCGCCTGGATTTTGCTGCGGCTGACGATCGCCTCTTCGTACTGAATGGCGGCCCGATCGCGCGCCTCGATCAGCTGGGCATAGTCGGAGGCCAAGGTGTCAATCCGCTCCCGCTCCGCCTTGAGTTCCCCGAGACGGGCCTTGAGCTCCGACAGCTCGCCGCTGCGGGCGCGATATTTGTAGAAACCCTCGGCCTCGGTCTTGAGATCGACGAGGCCTTTGCTGAGATCCGCCAGACCCGCGCTCGCCGAAAACAGAAGCTGGCCGAGATCGCCCTTGCTCGACAGGATGCTTTCGCCGCCTGCCTCCAATGTCGCATCGTCCAGTGAGAACATCGTGCGATACGAGTCGCGATCGATGCCACCGAGTTCTCCCAGGAGGACGCCTTCGGCAATCGGCTGGTCGCGCACATCGAGCAGGCTGTTCTGCGGCCGCTTGATCCGGACGAGCGCCTGGGGACCGCCGGCGAGCTCCAATGTCCCGCCGATGCGCATCGTTGGATAAGGGTGGATGAAGTTGAAGCGGCTGCGCGTTTCGATCCCGAAGAGGAGATCGAGAAAACCGGCCAGAGCGGTCGATTTACCGGCCTCGTTGGGACCGTAGACGATATGCAGGTCGGGCTCGCCTTCCACCCGCTCGCCAAACTCAATGCGATGATCGGTGAACTTGCCGTAGCGTGTGAGATCAAGGCACTTCAGGCGCATCAGGAAACGCCGCCTTCCGCACCGGCATGGAGTCGGGCGAGCACGTCTTCGGACCCGTCCTTCGCTAGAGCCGCGAGCATGGCCTTGAACGCTTCCTCATCTGAACCGAGCAGGCCGCGACATTCCTGCGGAAGCTGTGTCCTGAGCTCCTCGGCGATGGCCGCGACCTCGGCCTGGTATGCGTCAGAGCCGATGACCTCCTCCTCGATCAGGCGACGCAGTTCGGTGAGGGGATCAGCCGAAGCGCCAGCCGCCACGCCTGGCGCCCGGCAATCGATCTCGAGCTTCTCGACCCAACAGCTCCCGATAACGGAGGCCCGATCGTCGGCCTCGGTCTTGAGGAGGTCGAGATCGCGCCGGATGCGCCAGGCAAGCGGGGTCGCTCCCGTCACCCGCAGGCGAGCGACAAGGTGCTCCGAGGCGACATCACCGCGCGCCTGCTCCAATGCTCGCGCCAGCGCAGCGACAAGATCGCGCCAGTCGTCAATCCCCGTCGCATCGACCGCAACCCTCTCGAACTGCGCGATGCTGGTGACGCGCTCCTCGATCCGGATCGAGCGATCGTCGCCGATCGTGACCAGGGTTACGGATTTGGCACCGGCCTCGTTGACGTCGCGGCCCTGCGGCATGCCGGGCATCACGATTGCGCAGCCACCCTCGACGATCGAACGCTTGTGAACATGGCCGAGCGCCCAGTAGCTAAAGCCAGTGCCCTGCAGATCGGCGAGGCTGCACGGCGCATAGAGATCATGTCCGGGCGCGCCAGAGAGGCTGGTGTGCATCAGGCCGATGTTCACGGCGCCCTCGATCGGCGGCTTGTACTTACCGATCAAGCTTTCGGGAGCATGGGGCTGCGCGAAGCTGAGACCGTGGATTGCGATGGGAAACTGGCCGTTGCTCCGCTCGATCGCAATCGCCTCGGCGCGGCCGCCGAACAGCTTCAAGGAATCCGGCAAGGTTAGCTCCTTGCTGATCCGCGACAGCGCATCGTGGTTGCCGCGGATGACGAAGACACGGATGCCGGCTTCGTGCAGCCGCCGGAGCTGCTCGGCCAGGAAGCGCGCCGTCTTCATGGAGGTCTGGTCGCCATCATAGAGATCGCCGGCCAGCAGCAGCGCGTCGACCTGCTCGTCGAGACAGAGATCAACGACGCGCACGAAGGCGCGGCGGGTGGCGTTTCCGATCAGATCGGCGAGATCCGGATCGCGCAGCGCGAGAGAACGCAGCGGTGAATCCAAATGAATGTCCGCCGCATGGACGAAGCGATAAGTCACATTTTGCCCTCTGGCCCGGCACTTTGGAGGAAGCGAACCATCACGCGCGTCTATTGGCCATCTGCTTCGACCGACTGAAGACGGGTGGATGCATGCCGGAGGGCCTCGTCCAGTCGCGCTCGCGATGTCGCCGCCAGCCGCTCGACGCCCAACAGGCGCGCCAATGCCAGCGCAGGATCGGTCTCCTCCAATAGGGCGGGCTCGGCGACGACAAGACTGGCGAGTTCGGCGAGCGGGATATCTGCAATGCCTCGGCGCGCCTCGACATCGACCGGCGCGCGATAGGGATGGATCGGCACGATCGTACCCGGTATCCACAGAAACTCACCACTGGACTCGCTCGTGCGCTCAAGGTCGCGCAGATGTAGCTGGATGCGCTCGCGGATCTTACCGCCCGTGCGCAGCCATCCGTGGGCGCGAGCGATGCGCTGCGCCAGGATCTCCTCGCGCAGCGGCGCCTCTGTTTCCATCACGGCATCGACCATGCCGCGTAGAGTGGCGCGGTAGCCGAACTCGTGAAACATATTCGGCTCCGCCCGGAATCGTGAGAGGTCCGTCAGGCCATAGCGCGGCGCATCACCGGTCTGTTGAGAATGTGTGCCGAGCCGGGTGCCAGCGGCGGCCAGCCTAACGGGCTGAGATTCCGTCTCGGCCATGACGTCGGCTGCAAGCTCAGCGGCAGGGACGGAGTTGACGGGACCCATTGGCGACATCGAGCCCTCTATGTGCGCTACCTCGAGTTCAATCACGTCCGCCGTCGACTGAACAGAATCTACCTCGTCGCCAAGCTCCCAATGCAAGGTTTGATTGGATGCCTGCTCGGCGTCCTTCGCCCGGCTGTCCGCTAGCAGGGCAGTCAACGCCTCATGAAGGCGGATGGTGGCTCCATTCAGATCAAACCACCAATCGGTCGACCAGACGCGGACGATGTTCCAGCCAAGCCCGCGCAGCACCTGCTCCCGCACCTTGTCCCGATCGCGGGCGGTCGCCGCACTGTGATAGGTCGCGCCATCGCATTCGACGCCGGCGAGAAACGCGCCGGCGCGGTCGGGGTGCTTCACGCCGAGGTCAATCCTGAAGCCGGAGATGCCGACCTGGGGAACCAGTTGCCAGCCGAGGCGGGTCAGCTCCGCTGCAACCGCCTCCTCGAATGGAGATTCAAGCGCGCCGACCGATCCCTTGTCCTGCGCTGGCAATGCGATCGCGCCGCGCTCGGCGAAGTCGAGGAACGTCTTGAGATGCTGGACGCCGACCGCCTTGGTGCAGCCGGTATCGATATCGTCGGCGCTGAAGCCGGAGAACACCACGAGCTCTTGCCGTGCTCGAGTCGCTGCCACGTTGAGGCGCCTTTCGCCGCCGTCCCGATTGAGTGCTCCGAAATCCATCGTGCGCTTGCCTGCGGCATCCTTCGAGAAGGTAATCGAGAACAGAATCACGTCGCGCTCGTCGCCCTGCACGTTCTCGAGGTTTTTGACGATGGTTGGCTCGATGCGATCCTCGGCAAAAAACCATTCGAGCGCCGGCTCATGGCGGCGTGCCTCGTCGAGCAGATCCTGGATCAGCGCCTGCTGTTGCGCGTTGAAGGTGATGATCCCCAGCGTTGGCCGGCTCGTTTCGGGCAGCTTCAACCAGTCTTTCATGCGCTGGACCGCGTCATCGGTTAGTGAGCGGGCCTCCGTGCGGTTCGTTCGACTCTTGCCGCGGTCATAGACACCATCGACCCGCACCAGCCTGACCGCCCGGTCCTCGACCTCCGGTGCAGGGAAGGTGATCAGCCTGTTCTGGTAGTAATGCGCGTTGGAGAACGCGATAAGCGATTCGTTGCGACTGCGATAATGCCAACGCAGGTCGCGGACTGGGATCCCGGCGGCCTTGGCCTCATCCAGGATGCTCTCGAGGTCCCGTTCATGCTCGGCGACCTCCTCGTCGTCCTCGTTGCGACCAAAGAAGTTCGTCGGTGGGAGTTGGCGGGGATCGCCGACGATAATCGTCTGCTTTGCCCGTGCGATCGCGCCAACGGCATCCCAGGTGGTGATCTGTGAGGCCTCGTCGAAAATTACGACGTCGAACAGCGCCTGATCCGGCGGGAAATACTGCGCGATCGACAGTGGCGACATCAACATGCAGGGCGCGAGCTTGCCGAAGCTGCCTGACATTCCGCCGATCATCTCGCGGATCGAGCGGCTCGGTCGCTGCAGCTCCATCTGGTGACGCAGTAGACCGAGCTCCGAGTTGCGCGGCACGCTCTGGACCGGAGGCAAACCGTGCGCAAGGGCACTCACCACACGAGCGGTCGCCTTGGCGCGGACGAGATCGTCGATCTCGCGGAATTCTTCGACGGCGTGTTCGTGCTGGAAGCGGCGAAAATCGCGTAACGTCGCATTCGTGTCGAGAGCGTGGGGCAGCCACCAGCGCGCATAGGCGAGATCAAAGGCCGACCGCGTTTCGTCCGGGCTGAGCGCGCCGCTTTGTAGGTCAGCGATCAGTGGGCCGAGACCTTGCGCCTCGCCCTGCGCCCTGACCCGGCACCAGCTCGTCCAATCGCGCAGCAGTTGGCGAGCACCCGCGAGTTGATCAGTCATTCCCACAAGGTCGGACAGCAGCGTCTCGCTGGTAGACCGTGACGGGTCCGACCCCGCGGCCGCGGCGAACTGCGCCATGGCCACTGAGAAGGCGGCGAAAGCATCGCGATAAGCGACGGCAGTCAGCCGGACCGGCTCAGCATCAATGCTCGGGACGAGCACCGGCGCGATAGCTTTGACGACCGCGCGGATATCGTCTGCCGCGCGTCCGAGCCGCAGCAAGCTGTCGCGAAGTTTAGTCGCGCCGGAGAGATGGCGGTCTATTGCCGACACATCGGTATCGAGGCCGGAAAAGGCGAGTGGCTTGCCCGCAAGACTGCAGCTCTCGACCGACGAGCGGAGCGCCTGCAACCGGCGCAGGATAGGCAGATCCTTGTCTGGGTTGGGCTGGCCGGCAGCGGCATAGCCATGCAGCAGCTTTTTCACCCGCCGGCGTCCCAGCCAACTGCGCGGCCAGATGGCGGCGCCGGCCTCGCGCCAGTCGCGCTCCAGATCGTCGAGAGGGATCCGAACGACCGAATCACGCGCGAACGTCGCCGAGAGCTCCGCTTCCGTAGTCCGATAGGAGGTGATCGAGCCTTCGAGTTCGGCGAGCGCCTGGCGAAGGCCCGCGAAGTCGGGATCGAACGTGATGCGTTGGTCGCTGCCGACGCTCTCACAGAGGGCGGAGGCCAGGAGAGACAGCCTTTCCAGCTCCGTGCTTGAGGCATCGCTGGATGCCGACAGTCCCAGTTGCGGCAGAAACGCCGCGAGCGCCGTCCCGAGGGTGGTAACTTTTCCCGCAAGGTCGCGCCCCGTCGCCAGCAGGCGCTCCTGCCAGGCCGAGGACCATTCGGGAGCATCGACGCAGGCGAGGACCGGCGCGCGCTCGACGGCCGCGAACACGCGGCCTACCTCCTCGGTGAGGTCGCCGAGTGCTCGCCGCGCCTCGTCATCATGGAGATCGCGATGCGACCAGGACAACTCGGGAGCATGACGATGGCGGTCGCGCAAGGCGACGCCGAGCGCGGCATAGGCGGTCAGGCCATTGGCATGGCGCTGGTGGAGCGCCTCGACATAGGCGTTCAGGACGTCTCGCCTCACCTTCAGCCGATGGTTGACGGCGACCCAGTCGGAGGACGAGGACGCGCGGCCCTTCTCCCAGGAGGTCCGCAGCTGTGCGAGAAACGACTTGCGATCCGCCTTGTTCGAATGCAGTTCGAGGCAATGGTCGCCCAGCCCATGCGCCTTCAGGCGGCGGTGCACGACGTTCAGAGCTGCGGTCTTCTCCGCAACGAAGAGCACCGTCTTACCGCTTGCCAGGCAGTTCGCGATCATGTTCGCGATCGTCTGGCTCTTTCCCGTACCGGGCGGGCCGATGATGACAAAGTCGCGCCCTTCGACTGCGGCCATGCTGGCTGCGATCTGCGAGGAGTCGGCCGGCAGAACCGAGACGATGTCGGCCGGCGCATAGCGCCCGTCGAGCTCGCGCTCATCGACGAAAGCATCATCGGATCCAGAGAAGGCCTGCTCGGGCGTATCGATCAGGTGACGTACGATCCGATTCTGCCGCAGCGCGTCGGTCCGTTCAACGAGGTCCTTCCACATCAGGTATTTCGCGAAGGAGAAGGTCGACAGCGCAGCGTCGTCGACAACTTCCATGCCGGGCGCGTCGCGGACCGCCTGGCGCATCGCGCCAAGCAGACGCGGCACGTCAATGCCGTTCTCGTCCTGCGGCAACTCGCCAGCGAACTGCGGCAGCGAGAGATCGAACTCGCGCTCCAGGAATTGCAGTAGCGTCGCGTTGAAGCGCGGCTCGTCCTCGTGGAAACGTAGCGTAAACTGTGAGCTCGCACTGCGCCGGTCGAGCTTCACCGGCAAAAGCAGAAGTGGCGCACGATAGCTTCGCTCATCGCCGGGCATGCGCTTCCAGCGTAGGAACCCGACAGCGAGGAAGAGTGTATTTGCTCCGCCCTCGGCGAAGTCGTTGCGGACCTGGCGATGGAGCTCAATCAGCCGCGCGTCGAGGTTCTTGGCGTCCAGCGGCGACGTGAGTTCGCCACGCGCGAGCGCATCCGCCGCAAAGCCACGATGCAAATCCTGGCCGCGCACTTCTCGATAAAGGGCCTCGTCGCGTTGGCCGAGTGGATTATGCTCCGGCAGCGAGATCAGCCGCATCGCAGCACCCTCCGAAAGCCTATCCTCGAGATAGGCTATATCGGTGCAAAGGAAAGGCTCGTCTTCTTGGAGTCGGCGAAATTGAGCAGCCGGTTGCGTAGCGTGAGATCGAGCAGCTTCTTCTGCCAACGGTCGATGCGCCCTGCGGCAGTGGTCGGCTTGAGCTCAACGACCTCCGCCGGAAGATCGGACGGTTCCGCCGCAACCGAAAGCGGCAACTGGATGTCGCCATCCTGCGCCTCCTCCGCAACAGGGACCGGAGCACGATGTGAGGCGAGCGGTGTGATGCCGCCGCTGCGCGACCTGTGCAGGTCGATCGCCGCTTCGAAGCCTGAGGCCTGGGTTTCGGCGAGCCGCGACTCGGCGAGCCGGCGAGCGTGGTCCAGTGTCGCAACCGGCCGATGCGTCACTCCGGTCGTTTCAAAGACGACGAGCTCTCTAGCGGCAATAGCCTTACGGACTTCCGTTAGGTCACTTTCCACCGCTCTCGGAAAGGTCCGTTTCGTCAGCCAGACGCCGACGGCCGCGTGGTCCTTGAAGAGCAGCACGGCCGAGTTCAGCCCGCAGCCTTCTAGGGCTGCGGCGAACAGCAGGGAGCTGTCGAGGCAGGTCACGAGCTTATCCCGAGCGATTGTCGATGGGCGCCTAACCTTCTGGCCGCGCTGTTCAAAGCTCGCCGGGGGTTCGGCATAGTGCAGCTTCATCCCGGCGATGGCAGAATAGACAGCCGCCGTCAGCAGCAGGCTTCGCTTGGGATCGCCCGATTGGTAGCCGTCGAGTCCCGAAGGATGCCCATGCGCCGTCAACGACTCGGCCGCAGCGCGTAGGATCTTCGGGACTGCCGGATCGTTGGGGAGCACGAACGCCGGCAGCAGTTGCGCCATGTCGGCGACACCACCCCATTCATCGCGTGCCAGAAGCCGTACGGGAAACCGGACTTCGGCCAGGCACGCGTCCTGCGAGTAGAGTCGGAACGTGATTTCGCCGCGCTCCGCCTCGTCCAGACCGGCCAAATAGCCAGCATCAAGTTCGACCCGCTTATCGCTGATGGTGATGCGGTCGCCGGGCACCAGGCGAGCGTCCAGAGCTTGGGGCGGAGGAAGGCCGGGGTCGATACCATCGCCAGCCGGCACTGTTCCAAGTGCCTATCGGTTGGATTTGCAATCGCGAGTGATCTTAAGACCGGGACCGCGTTCTGATAGGAAGCATACGTGAAGCTTCTAGCGACTGCTGCATCGATTGTAACCGATGGCGGCGCTTCGCTGTCACCGCTCACAGGCTGCCCGATTTCTTGATTCAGCATTTTGCTCCCCAACGCCGGCTCAGGATAGAACCTGTGATTGTAGCGCGCCAAGTGCCTACTTCGTTAAGTGTGCCGAGCAATAGGCGAATCCGCCGGACGGATTTGGACGACTAGCGCCACCAGCGGACTCTGGTTCTTTGTCGGAAAGCGGACTTTGGGAGCTCGGCGGCAGAATGACCGAAGGCGACGCCAAGCGGCCGCTCACAACCACCGTGCTCTCCTCCTACAAGCGGACGCAGCAAAGCCCTGGGAGGTAACGTGCTCGTCGTCCTCAGCGGACTGCCCGGCGCGGGCAAGACGACCATTGGAAAGGTTGGCGGCCAAGCGTTCCGCCGCCTACGTCCGCGTGGACGAAATCGAGCATGCTCTGACCCGTGATGCGAACATGGGACTCCGCTTGCCTACCAGAATATTTTAAGCTTAAAATATATTGCAGCCTGCAGGGAGGGATCTGGCGATGTTTCTGACCGATCGAAGGACTGTTCTCGTTGGCTTGTCGAGTACGCTCGCCGCTGCAGCGCTGGCGCAGGACATGCCGGTGGTCGAGACCGCGAGCGGCAAGCTGTGGGGCTTTGCGCAAGGCGGCGCCGCCGCCTTCTTCGGCATCCCCTACGCCGCCGCCCCCGTCGGGCCGCTACGCTATCGTGCGCCGCAATCGGCCGCGCCCTGGGCCGGTATACGCGATGCGAGCAAGCCGGGCGCAGCCTCGATCCAGACCTTGGCGGGCGCGGCCGCCTGGCTCTATGACGGCGCCGATCCGCAATCGGAAGACTGCCTTTTCCTCAACGTCTGGACGCCCTCCGTTCAGGGCAAGCGGCCGGTGATGGTCTGGCTCCATGGCGGCGCCTGGCGCACCGGCCACGGCCTCGTCGCCGGCACGAACGGCGCAGCGCTGGCCGCGCGCGGCGACGTCGTCGTGGTGACGGTGAATTACCGGCTCGGCGCACTGGGCTGGCTGGCGCATCCCGAGCTCAAGGACGAGCGTTCGGGCACCCTAGCGAATTGGGGACATCAGGACCAGATCGCGGCGCTGCGCTGGGTGAAGGACAACATCGCCGCCTTCGGCGGCGATCCGGCGCGGGTGACGATCTTCGGCCAGTCGGCCGGCGGGCAGAGCGTCGCGACGATCGCGCAGAACCCTGCCAATGCCGGGCTGTTCGACAAGGTCATCATCCAGAGCGGCTCGCTGCACGGCGCCCCGGGCTTTCCTGAACTCGACACCGCCGCTGCTTATGCGGAGGCGCTGGCGAAGCGGCTCGGCACCAGCATCGCCGGCCTGCGTGAGCTTCCCGCCCAGCAGCTTCACGACGCCGAGCTTCAGCTGGCGCGCGATCCTGCCATGGTGCGCTCGCTCGGACGCCCGCCGATTCTGCCTGTGCTCGATGGCAAGGTGCTGACGGCCTGGCCACGTGACGGGCAATTGCCGGCCGTCCCCGCGCTGATCGGCACCACGCGCGACGAAGGCGTGTTCTGGTACGACCTGGTCAATCCCGACGGCAAGGCTGTGGGCGGGCTGAAGTCGCCGCAGACGGAGGCCGAGTTGCAGGCGATGATCCGCGACCTGATCGCGATTTATCGCCCGGAGGCCGCGCATCTGCCGGTGGCTGAGATCGTCGAGGCCTATCGTTCCACCGCGACGCCGGCCGAGGGCGATGCTCTGAAAAGGTGTTGGATCGCCGCCTATGGCGACATCGTCTTTCGCCTGCGCGCACTCGAGGCCGCCAGGCGCCATGCGCGGGCTGGGCACTCCGCCTATCTCTACGAATTCGATCATCCCCTCGCGCCACCGGCGCGCGGCGTTCCGCATACGGCCGAGATCCCGTTCGTCTTCGGCACCTATCGACACCCGTTCTTCAGCGCCAAAGTGGGAGCCGGGCAGGCCGAGGCCAAACTGTCCGAGCTGATGCTGGCGAGTTGGGCCCGCTTCGCTCACACCGGCGTACCCTCAACCGACATCTCGGGAGCGTGGCGTCCGGTCTCGCCGGACGGCAAAGGCGTCAACATCCTCGGCCGCGACAGCGGCTATCAGCTTGCCGACGCCGTCCAGCCCGGGCGCAACGCGGCTTGGAGGATATGAGGCGCCCTTGCGCCAATAGCTGACTCTCGCCGAGCGCCCGTAAGCGGACATCCAAAACGATCGCTCGCGAGCTCAAGTCACTTTAGATACTGCCGGGCCAGCGTCGCTTCGAACCGCAAATCTGCAGCGCGCTGAGCCTGACGCATGCGTTCAAATTGTGCCGCTGCGCCCTCGCGTTCTTCGATCTCCGCAACCAAGATTCGTTGGACGTCACGGTCATCGAGAACCAGTCGTTCCACTTCCGCCGCGCCGCTCCGGAAATCCTGGCCAGATACCGGGCTTGCGGTCGCGGGCGGCGCCTCCGCGTTGTCGAGTGCCGCGAGGAGACTTCGAAGCAGTGCGGCTCGCGGCCGATCCTTCTCCTTCAGGGCATGTCGCAGGTCGGCGCTCAACCGGGCTTTCATCATGCTCGCTGCCATATGATTCTCATTAATCCCTTTACGAATCCTAATTATTACCTATTCTGCCCTAATATAGGAGTGATAGGGAATATCAATGTCTGGCAAACTCGCTACGGTCGAGCAGGCGGCCGAAGAGCTCAAGCTCCATCCCAAGACGGTGCTTCGCTACATCCGCGACGGGCGCCTGCCGGCGACCAAGGTCGGGAAGGCGTACCGCATCGATCAGCGGACGCTGGACGCATTCAGCGGTGTCGTACGGGGTCATTCGGCCCCGGCCGCCGCTCTTCGCGCGACCTGCATCGTCGAGATTGTCGACATCTCGGCCGAGGGAGCGGAGCGGATGGCATCGCTTCTCAATGCGGCCGGCATGACGGGAGACTCAAGGACAGCGCCTTTGCACCTCAGCACGGCGTTCGATCCAACGAGTCGCAATCTCAAGATCGTCGTGATCGCAAGCCCCTCGGACGCTGCAAGGCTGCTTGAGCTGGTGGACCTGCAATTGCGAGCGCTCAAATGACGGCCGCCATCTATCGCAGCGAGAGTACCGCCGCGGCGGTCGAGGCCCTCTATCGCGATGTCCTTGACCGCTGGCCTGTCCCAAAGGAGGAGCTCCATCTGCCGACATGTCAGGGCCGGACCTTTGTGCTCGCATGCGGCCCGAAGGATGCGCCGCCGGTCCTCCTGCTCCATGGCGCGCAGGCGAACAGCGCCGCCTGGCTTCCCGACATCGCGTTGTGGGCATCGCGGTTTCGCCTCTATGCCGTCGACGTCATCGGCGAGCCTGGCCTCAGCGAGCCTGTGCGACCCGATCTGACCGGCGACGCTCACGCCTCATGGCTCGACGACGTCGTCAAGGGGCTAGGGCTCATGGCAATGGGTCTGGTCGGCACATCGCTGGGCGGCTGGCTGGCGCTCGACTATGCGAAGCGCCGGCCGATGGCAGTCCGGGCGCTTGCGCTCATGTGCCCGGCGGGTATCGGCCGCCAGAAAAACCTGCTGCTGTGGGCCGCGCCGCTGTTGCTGCTAGGCTCCTGGGGCAAACGCAAGATTCGCAAAATGGTGTTCGGCCCGCCGCCGAAGGAGCTGCCTGCCGAGCTCCAGCTCATAGCGGGTTTGATGGACAGCATCAGTGGCGCCGTGAGACCACGTATCGTGGATATTCCACGACTGACGGACGACGAACTCCGAGGGTTGGCGATGCCGATCCTTGCGGTCCTCGGCGGGCGAGATGTCTTCATCGATTCTGCGGAAACGCGCCTGCGGCTCGAGCGCAACGCGCCGCATGCAAAGATATGCTTCATCGAGAACGGCTATCATTTCCTGCCAGACCAGTCCGCGGAAATCTTTGCCTTCCTCAAACAGAACGTTCCCGCATAAGGGCTCACGGTGAAGAGGGGCGGTCGGCGCCAAAAGCTGACGTTCAGTCGTTGCCCTAAAGCGGACATCGCTCTGCGGGTGCACACGAGCCCATCAGTTCATCGCAATCTCGCGGGCGAGGTTGGCGAGATAGCCGCATTCGTCAGCGGACTCGTTGTTCCACCACATCGCGCAGAGATTATGCGCGGGTATCGGCGGGTCGGCCTCCAGCACCCGCAAAGCCAGCTTCTCGCCGGAGAGGTGGATCATCTCGCGCGGGATCATCGCGGCGCCGGTGCCGGCGCTGGCGAGGCGCGCGATCACGGTCAGCGGATTGCAGGTATTGAGCCGGCGCGGTCTCAGCCCGCGCGCGCCGAACCACATCTGGATGGTGGTGAACAGGCCCGATGGCGAGCCGTTGGTGAAGATCGGCAGATCGACGAGGTTCTCCGGCGTCGCCACCTTCCCGGGGAAGGGCAGTCCCTCGCCGATCACCCAGACGAGGTCGATCAGCCAGAGCGGGACGATCGTGATCCCCTGATGGGCACGCGGCTGCGACAGGAAGGCGATGTCGATCGAGCGGTCGAGCAGGAGTTGTTCGAGCTTCGTGCTGAAATCGACGGTCACATCGACCTGCAGCTCGCCATGGCGCTGCGCCAATGCCGCCAGCAAAGGGGGCAGGATGGCGGCCGCGAAGGAATCGGCCGCGCCGATCCTCAGCAGGCTGCGGCCGCGCAGCCCGTCCTTGCTGTGGCGTTGCACCTGCTCGGCATGAGCGAGCATGCGCTCGATATCGGCATAGATCGTATTGCCCAGCGTCGTCGGGATCGGGCGATAATGCGAGCGGTCGAACAATTCGCCGCCGAGGATGCGCTCGAGCTCCTTGATGCGCAGGCTCACCGTCGGTTGCGACAGGTTGAGATGCTGGGCGGCGACACGGAAGCCGCCCAATCGGGTCACCCAGTAGAACGCCTCGGCCTGACCAAAGGTGTAGCGCATCGCCAAGACGATAGCCGGAGACAATCAAGCGGCAAGCACTTCTTATTTTTATTCGCCGCCTCAGCGCTCTAGCTTTCCCTCGTTCGGCGCGGCGCCGGCCTCCGGCGCCGCCAAGGCATTGCCATAAAACAGGGGGAATCCGATGCTGACCGTGCCGACAAATCGCCGTGCGTTTCTTGCAGCCGCAGCAGGCGGCGCCCTTGGCGGCATCCTGCCCGCGAGCCTGCTCCACGCCCAGCCAACCAGTGGCAAGACCCTGACCATCGTCCTGCCGAGCAATCCGATCACCATCGATCCGATAAACCAGCTCAATCACGATGCCATGGTTCTCGGCCAGACCGTGTTCGAGAACCTGGTCGAGTACGATGTCGACGGCGTGTTGAAGCCGCAGCTCGCCAAGGCCTTGCCGACGATTTCGGCCGACAAGAAGACCTATACCTTCGAATTGCGCGACGACGTCACCTTCCACAACGGCAAGAAGATGACGGCCGAGGATGTGAAATACTCCTTCGACTACCTGCTCGACCCGGCCAACAAGGCGGCGCGCCGCTCGCTCTTCACGCGCATCACCAAGGTCACGGTGCTGGGTCCGCTACAGGTTCAGTTCGAGCTCTCCGAGCCTTACGGCCCCTGGCTCTATTTCCTGACCAAATACATGGGCATTTATCCCGCCGGCTCGCGCAAGGAGCATGGCGACGACTATTTCAAGTCGCGCCCGGCCGGGGTCGGCACCGGCTTCGGCGTCTTCGAGGAGTGGAAGCCGAACGACTACATCAGCTTCAGGAAGAATCCGAACTACTGGCGCAAGGGCCTGCCGCACTGGGACCGGCTCGTCGTCAAGATGATCCCGGAGGACGCCACCCGCGTCGCCTATCTGCTGACCGGCCAGGTCGACCTGATCAGCGCCCCGCCGCCGCGCGAGTTCAACCGGCTGAAGACCATGCCGGGCATCACCGGCGCCTCGCGCCCGACGCTGGGTGGCGCCCTGCTGATGTACACCAACAACCTGAAGGCCCCTTTCGACGATGTGAACTTCCGCAAGGCGGTCTCCGCCGCGATCGACCGCAAGACCATCGGTGAGAAGGTCTATTACGGGCTGCTCGAGCCTTCGGCCGTGCCGGCGCCCTCGCGCGGCTGGTGGTTCAACGCCGAGGCCGACAAGGAGCTCGGCTTCGACCTCGACAAGGCCAAGGGCCTGCTGGCCAAGTCGAAATATGCCACCGGTGCCGAGTTCGACCTCAGCATCCAGGCCGAGCCCTATCTGCTCGACACCAAGGATGCGGCGATCTTCGTGCAGGCGCAGCTCGCCAAGATCGGCATCAAGGTCAACCTCAAGGTCTACGAGTTCTCGGTGCTGATCCAGCAGGCGATCCGCGGCGAGCATCAGGCGGCGCTACAGGTCTTCATGTCGCCGGGTGAGCCGAGCTACATCATGCAGGTCTGCCTGACGCCGGAGCAGGTGCTGTCGAAGAGCACGGGCTACAACAATCCGGAGTTCAACCAGACGCTCGCTGCGGCCTTCGCCGAGACCGAGGAGACCAAGCTCAAGGAGTCCTATGGCAAGCTGCAGGCGCTCGCCGCCCGCGACGCGCCGATCGGCGTGCTCGGCTATGTCCATGCCTCCAATCTCTGGCGCCAGACGCTCCAGGATGTGAAGGTCAACCAGGGCCTGACCATCGCCCCCGGCGAGATCAAGGTCTGAGCGAGCCTGCCATGCTCCGCCTCATCGCAGGCCGCATCGTCTCCTCGATCGGCACGCTGCTCTTCGTCGGCCTCGCGCTCTTCGCGCTGACGCGTTCCGGACCGGGCTCCCCGGCCCGGATCGTGCTCGGGGCCGATGCGACGGCTGAGCAGATCGCGCAGTTCGAGCAGGCCCACGGCCTCGACCGGCCCTTCCTGCCGCAATACGCCGCCTGGCTCGGCGACGTCATGCGCGGGGATTTCGGCAAGTCCTTCGTCACCGGCCGCGACGTCGCGACCGATATTGTGAACGCCCTGCCGGTGACGTTGTCGATCGTGCTCTTCGCCTTCGCCATCGCGCTCGTCTGCGGAATCGGCATCGGGGTTTTCGCCGCGCTCCGGCCGGGTGGGGTCTTTGACCGGGTCAGCCGCTTCGCCGCGGTGCTCGGCCTGTCGATCCCGGCCTTCTGGCTCGGCATCGTCTTGATCCGCTTCCTCGCCGTCGATCTGCGCCTGCTGCCGCCCGGCGGCTATGCCCCGCTTTCGGCTGGGCTTTCGCTACACCTGCAGAGCATCATGATGCCCTCGCTCTCGCTCGCGGTCTACTACATCGCCGTGCTCGCAAGGATGACGCAGGCGAGCCTGCAGGAGACCTTGCGCGGCGACTATGTCCGCACCGCCCGCGCCATGGGCCTCTCGTCCCGGCAGGTGGTGTTCTACGCGCTGGTCAATGCGCTGCCGCCGGTGATCAATCTCGCGGCGCTCTCCTTCGGCTACATGTTCGGCTGGGCGCTGATCATCGAGCAGGTCTTCAACATCCCCGGCCTGTCGCGCGCGCTCTTGAACGCGATCTCGCAGCGCGACTTCCTGCTGCTGCAAGGCATCGTCTTCCTGTTCACCGCGATCTTCGTCTTCGCCAATCTCGGCGCCGACCTGATCAACCGCGTGCTCGATCCGCGCCAGAGGGCGACGGCATGAGCAATCTGCGCAAAGCCCTTGACGGCCTCGACTGGAGCGGCTGGCTCGGCGCCGGCATCGTCGGGCTGATCGTGCTCGCCGCGATCTTCGCGCCGCTGATCGCGCCCTATGATCCGCTGGCGCTTAATATCGAGGACAGGCTCGCCGCGCCCGACATGAAGCACTGGCTCGGTACCGACCAGGGCGGCCGCGATGTGCTCAGCCGCATCCTGTTCGGCGCCCGTGCCTCGCTCTCAGTCGGCATCGGCGCGGTGCTGATCGGCGCAGCGATCGGCGTCACCGCTGGGATCTACGCCGCCTACAAGGGCGGGCTTGGCGAGCAGATCGTGATGCGCATCGTCGACGGCGTCGCCTCGATCCCGCTTCTGGTCTGGGCGATCGCCATTGTCGGCATCCTCGGCGTCGGGCCGCTGCCGGTCGGCCCGCTGCTTTTGCCGAACGAGGTCAAGATCGTCGTCCTCGTCGGCTGCCTGTTCTCGCCGGTCTTCGCCCGGGTCACCTATGCGGTGGCCAGGCGCATCGCCGGGGCCGACTATGTCCGCGCCCGCTTCCTGCAGGGCGCCTCCCACTGGCAGATCGTCATTGGCGACGTGCTGCCCAACTGCCTGTCGCCGATCATCGTGCAGGGCACGCTGCTGGTCGCGATCGGCATCGTCATCGAGGCCTCGATCAGCTTCGTCGGCCTCGGCGTGCAGCCGCCGCAGCCGAGCTGGGGCACCATGCTCTCCGACGCCCGCAGCGCGATCTATTCCGGCGAATGGTGGCTGCCGGTCTTCCCCGGCCTCGCGATCTCGCTGACCGTGATCGGCTTCAACCTGCTGGGCGATGCGGTGCGCGAGCTGTTCGACCCGCGCAGCGAAGCCAGGACGCTGGTCGCATGAGCCCCGCCTTGCTCAGCGTCGAGGGCCTGCGCGTCGGTTTCCGCTCGGCTGATGGCGGCATGGTCGAGGCGGTGCGCGGCGTCGACTTTTCCGTCGCAGCCGGCGAGGCGGTCGGCATCGTCGGCGAATCCGGTTCGGGCAAGAGCCTCACGATGCTCGCGGTGATGCGCCTGCTCGGTGCGCCGGCCCGCACCATCGGCGGGCGCGTGATCTTCGACGGCGAAGACCTGCACGCTGCCGACGAGAAGCGCATGCGGGCGCTGCGCGGGCGCGACATCGCCATGGTCTTCCAGGATCCGCAGAGCTCGCTCAATCCGGCGTTGACCATCGGCCGGCAGATCGTCGACGTGGTGCGGGCGCATCGCGGCGTCTCCGCCGGGGAGGCGCGCCGCATCGCGGTGGAATCGCTGGAGCGGGTCGGCATCCGCGATGCCGGCAAGCGCCTCGCCTCCTACCCGCACGAATTCTCGGGCGGCATGCGCCAGCGCGCGTTGATCGCGATGGCGATCGCCTGCCGGCCGCGGCTGCTGATCGCCGACGAGCCGACGACCGCGCTCGATGTCACCGTGCAGGCGCAGATCGTCGACCTGATCGCCGAACTGCGCCGCGAGCTCGGCCTCGCCATCGTTTTCATCTCGCATAATCTCCAGCTCGTCGCCGAGATCGTCGACCGCGTCGTCGTGATGTATGGCGGCAAGGTCGTCGAGGACGGACCGGTCGAGGCGATCGAGCTTGCGCCGCGCCATCCCTATACAAGCCTGCTGAAAGCCTGCGTGCCGAGCCTCACCGGCCCGGTCGGCCCGCTCACCGCGATCGAGGGCGCGCCGCCACGGCTTGGGCGGCTGCCGGTCGGTTGCCCGTTCTCGCCGCGCTGCCCCGACGCCATCGAGGCCTGCGCCAGCGAGATGCCGGCGCTTGTCACTGAGGCCGGACATCGCACCGCCTGCTGGAGGCCGCGATGACCGGCCCGATCCTCGCGCTGCGCGGCGTCTCCAAATCCTTCCCGCAGGGCGGGCTGATCGACCGCCTGCTCGGCCGCGATAGCCGGCTCGTCGCGCTCGACGATGTCAGCCTCGACGTCATGCATGGCGATGTCGTCGGCATCGTCGGCGAAAGCGGTTCGGGCAAGTCGTCGCTGGCCGGTCTCGCGGTTGGGTTGGCGCAGCCGACCTCCGGCGAGGTGCTGCTCGACGGCGAGCCGATGGCGGAGCTGATGCGCGACCATGCCGGGCCGTGGCGCCGGCGCGTGCAGATGGTCTTCCAGGATTCGAGCAGCGCGTTGAACCCGCGCAAGAGCGTCGTGCGCTGCCTCGGCGAGACATTGGCATTGCGCGGCGTGCCCAAGGCGCAGCGCGAAAGCGAGATTGCCGAATTGCTGACGCTGGTTGGTCTCGGTCCCGAGATCGGCTCGCGCCTGCCGCATGAGCTTTCCGGCGGCCAGCGCCAACGCATCGGCCTGGCGCGCGCGCTGGCGATGAAGCCGGAGGTGCTGATCGCCGACGAGCCGGTCTCGGCCCTCGACGTTTCCTTGCAGGCACAGGTGATCAACCTCTTGTCACGTTTGACCCGCGAGCTCGGCCTGACGCTGCTCTTCATCAGCCACGACCTCGCGCTGGTGCGCACGCTGTGCAGCCGCATCGTCGTGATGAGCAAGGGTGCGATCGTCGAGCAGGGGTCCTGTCTCGATGTGCTCGACCAGCCGCAGCACCCCTACACCCAAGCTCTCATCGCCGCCGTGCCGAAGGGCCTCGCCGGTCGGCGCACGCCGTTGCTGGTACGGGCCGCGGACGACGCAGCGATCCCCCAAACCCAGGAAGACATCCATGGCGCAGCATAGCTACCGGATCGGCATCGACATCGGCGGCACCTTCACCGATATCGTGATCGCGCGCGACGATGGGCTGATCGAGACCCGCAAGGTGCCCTCGACGCCGGACGATTACAGCCGCGGCATCGCCCAAGCACTGAAGGCGCTGGTCGAGGACTACCAGACCACGCCCGACCGGATCACCGGCATCGTCCATGCGACGACGGTCGCGACCAACGCCATCCTCGAGTATAAGGGCGCCCGTACCGGCCTTCTGACCACCGAGGGCTTCCGCGACGTGCTCGAGATGCGCCGCTTGCGCATCCCGGTGCTCTACGATCTGCAATACGACAAGCCGAAGCCGCTGGCGGCGCGGCGTCTCCGCCTCGAGGTGCGCGAGCGGCTAGGCCCCGATGGCGCGGTACGGATCCCGCTCTCGAAAGAGAATGTCGTCGCAGCGGCGCGGCGCTTTCGCGAGGAGGGCGTCGAGGCGGTGGCGATCAGCTTCCTGCATGCCTACGCCAATCCGCAGCACGAGATCGAGGCTGAAGACATCCTGCGCGCCGAGCTCGGCGACGGCGTCTATATCTGCCGCGGCTCGGAAATCCTGCCCGAGATCCGCGAATACGAGCGCACCTCGACCGTGGTCGTGAACGCCTATATCGGCCCGGTCGTGCGCAACTATGCCAGTGCGCTGACGGCGCGGCTCGCCTCGATCGGCGTCACCTGTCAGGTCGAGATGATGCATTCCGGTGGCGGCATCATGCGATTGGGCTCGGCCGTGAAGCGCGCCGCCTCGCTGGTCGAATCCGGCCCCGCCGCCGGCGTCATCGCCTGCGCGCGGCTGGTTTCGGGGGGCGACGAGCCCAGCATCATCTCGTTCGACATGGGCGGCACCACCGCCAAGGCGGCGCTGATCGAGAACGGCGAGCCGGCGCGCACCACCGAGTACGAGGTCGGCGCCGGCATCAATCTGTCGAGCAAGCTGGTTAAGGGCGGCGGCTACCCGATCAAGATGCCCTTCATCGACGTCTCCGAGATCGGTGCAGGGGGCGGCAGCATCGTCGCCATCGACAAGATGAACCAGGTCTCGGTCGGTCCCCAGAGCGCCGGCGCCTGGCCCGGTCCGGTCTGCTATGGGCTCGGTGGCCGGCAGGCGACGCTGACCGACGCCTTCCTGACGCTCGGCTACATCAACGACATCGCGCTCGCCGGCGGCAGCTTTCCGCTCAAAGCCGATGCCGGCCGCGCTGCATTGAACGATCAGGTCGCGCGCCCGCTCGGCCTCGATCTGACGCAGACGGCGCGCGGTGTATTGACGCTCGCGGTCACCACCATGACGCGGGCGGTGAAGGCGGTCTCGACCTATCGCGGCCGCGATCCCCGCCAGGCGACCCTGGTTGCCTTCGGCGGCAATGGCCCGGTGGTCGCGGCCGAAGTCGCGAGCGCGCTCGGCATCCGCCGCGTCATCGTCCCGCGTGCCGCCGGCGTCTTCAGTGCCCTCGGCCTGCTGCGCTCGGATGTCGAGCAGGAGTTCGTGCGGCCGTCACGCCATCGCCCCGGCGAGCTCGACGATGCCGGGCTGGAGCAGCTCTTCGGTGAGCTCGGCGCCGACGCACGCCGCATCCTCACGCTCGAAGGCTATGATCTCGCGCAGGCTGAATTCCGCTATGCCGCCGACCTGCGTTATGTCGGCCAAGCCTATGAATTGACCGTGCCGGCCAGGCGCTTCGACATGGCCGAACTGGCCGAGCTGTTCCATCGCGAGCACGAGCGCACCTATGGCCATCGCTCGCAGAAGGATGCGGTCCATCTCGTCAACGCCCGCCTGACGGTGCGCCTGCCGCTTGTCGCGCCGCGCCACCAGTTCGCGGCGGAAGCGCCGATGCGGCGCGCCGACCGGCCGGTCTCCTTCAACACCAGCGGATCCGCAGCCTCGATCGCCGTGATCAGCCGTGCCGACCTCGACGGCAGCGCGCGGCGCGGGCCCTTCGTCGTCGAGGAATACGACTGCACCTGCGTCGTCGGCCCAGGCCAGAGCGCAAGGCTCGACGAGGCCGGCAATATCGACATCGCCCTGGAGGCCGCGTGAGCATGCGAGAGATCGACCCGATCACCCTGGAGGTGATCCGCAACGCGCTCGCCTCGACCGCCGACGAGATGGCGCTGATTGTGATGCGCTCGGCCTATTCGCCTGTCGTGCGCGACATCATGGACTACTCGACCGCGCTCTGTGATGCGAAGGGCAGGGTGATCGCGCAGGGTTTGACGCTGCCGATCCAGCTCTGCTCCTTCCCGCGCATCATGGGCTTCGTCCGGGAGCGTTACGGCGACGGGCTGAAGCCGGGCGACATCCTGATTGCCAACGACCCCTATGGTTCGGGCGGCCAGCATCTGCCTGATATCTACATCCTGAAGCCGATCTTCGTCGCCGGACGACTCTCGGGCTTCGCCGCGACGGTGGCGCATCACACCGATCTCGGCGGTATCGTCCCCGGCTCGGTTGCGATCTACGCCACCGAGATCCAGCAGGAAGGCCTGCGCATCCCGTTGCTCAAGCTTTACGACGCCGGTGAGCTGGTCGAGGCGGTGTTCCGCATCCTCGAGGCCAACACGCGCTCGCCGGTCGAGGTGCTCGGCGACATCCGCGCCCAGATCGCCGCGTGCAACGTCGCCGAGGAAGGGCTGAAGACGTTGATCGGCCGTTACGGCGCGGAAGAACTCGATGCCTATATCGACGCGCTGCACGACCACGCCGAGGCGATGATGCGCGACGTCATCCGCGCGCTACCCAACGGCATCTACCGCGCCACCGACTATATCGACGGCGTCGGCGAGAACCCGCAGCCGCTGCCGATCGTCGCGACCGTCACCGTCACTGAGGACACGATCGACATCGATTTCACCGGGACGGCCGACCAGGTCGCAGCCTCGATCAACTGCCCGATCTCGCTGCCGGAATCGGCTGCCTTCTGCGCCATACGCTGCCTGTCGCAGCAGGACATTCCGAACTGCGAGGGCTACCTGCGGCCGATCACGGTCCATGCGCCCGAAGGCTGCCTGGTCAATCCGCGTTATCCGGCGGCCTGCGGCGCGCGCGGCGTTGTCGGCTACCGCGTCTTCGATGCGATCATGCAGGCGCTGGCGCAGATCGTGCCGGAGCGCGCCATGGGCGGCTCGGAAGGCGGGCCCTATCTGCTGGCCGCCGGCGGTACGCATGAGGGGCGGCCCTTCGTGCTCAACGAGATGGTGGTCGGTACCTGGGGCGCCCGCGCCGGCAAGGATGGCATCGAGGGCATCTCCAATCCCGCCGCCAACCTCTCCAACCAGCCGGTCGAGATGATCGAGGCCGATATGCCGGTCGAGGTGCTGCGTTATGGCCTCGTGCCCGATACGGGTGGACCGGGCGAGTTCCGCGGTGGGCTCTCGCTCATCCGCGAATTCCGCTTCCTGTCGCCGATCCGCTTCGTGCTGCGCGGCGACCGGCGCGATCACCCGCCTTTCGGCTTCGAGGGCGGCAGTCCGGGCGCACCCTCCGCTCATATTCTCATCCGGGCCGATGGCACGGAGCAGGTCTTGCCGACCATGCCGATGGAGAGTTTCGCGGCTCGAGCCGGAGACGTCTTCCGTCTCATAGGGGCGGGCGGCGGCGGCTATGGCGATGCGCTGAAACGTGATCCGATCCGCGTCGCTGACGATCTGCGCGAGGGCAAGGTCACGGTGGCTGGCGCCGCCCGCGATTATGGCGTGGTCTTTGATGCCCATGGCGTGAGTGTCGATGAGGCTGCCACGACCAGCAGGCGTGCGGAGCTCGTGGGAGCCAGGTCATGAGCGCGCCTCTGTTCGGGGCGGCTGCGCTCAACCGGAAGCTCGTCGGCGAGCCTGGCAGCCGTGTCCGGCTGGAGACGCCGGCGGCCGTGCTCGATCTCGACCTGTTCGAGCATAATATCGCGTTGTTGGCGCAGACTTGCCGCAAGGCCGGGCTGAATGTCAGGCCGCATGCGAAATCGCATAAATGCGCCGAGATCGCCCGCCGGCAGATAGCAGCCGGGGCGGTCGGCATCTGCTGCGCCAAGCCGGGCGAATTGCTGGCGCTGTTCGAGGGCGGCGTCCGCGACCTGCTGCTGAGCGCGCCGATCGCAAGCCCGGCGAAGATCGACGCCCTGGCGCGCGCCGCGGCGGCCGGCGGGCGCATCGGCGTCGTGGTCGACCGCGCCGATCTCGTTACCGCTTATGCCGAGGCTGCGCGACGGCACGGCACCGTCTTGGACGTATTCGTCGATCTCGATGTCGGGCTGAAACGCAGCGGCGTCGCGACGCCGGCCGAGGCCGTGGAACTGGCGAGGCTCGTTTCGGGCCTGGCCGGCTTTCGCTATCGCGGCGTCCAAGCCTATCAGGGCCGCGTCCAGCATATCGACGATTTCGCCGCGCGCCGCGCCGCCAACCAGGAGATGGGGCGCTTGCTCGCAGTCATGATCGAGGCGCTGCGCGAGGCCGGTCTGGCGCCGGAGATCGTTTCGGGCGGCGGCACCGGCAGCCATCTTCTCGACGGCGAGGATCGCCTGCTGACCGAGATCCAGGCCGGCTCCTACGTCTTCATGGACGAGGCCTACAACACCGTCGACATGCATGGCCGCGGCGGGCCGGAATTCGATCCGGCGCTGCGCATCGCCGTCACCGTGATCGGCTACAGCTCGCTCGGCTTCGCCATCATTGATGGTGGCAGCAAGAGCTTCGCGCTCGACGGTCCGCCGCCGCGAGTCTTCCACGACGGCGAACTGGTCGGGCGAATTGAATGGTGCGGCGACGAGTTCGGTCGCATCCTTCCCTTTCAAGGGCTGGGCGCGCTGCCGATCGGCACGGTGGTCGAATGCACGGTCCCGCATTGTGATCCGACGATCAACCTGCACGATGTGCTCCATGTCGTACGTGGCCAAGATCTGGTGGCGCTCTGGCAGGTTGAGGCTCGCGGGCGCGCCGATTGAAACATCGGGCGACTAGAAGAACCTCAGCTTCGGCCTGCCGAAGGCGGTGAAGCGCCATTTGCTGACACTCAATCCATTGCACAAAGCAGACATCCGACCACTGCCCGACCCTCCGTGCGCTAAGCCCCGACGTTATAGCGGATCTGCATGCGCGATCGTTGACAGGGCATCGAACATCGCCGAGTACGCGCCGCGAGGTAACGGCCTCGATCTCAAGCGGGATTAGCAATGTCCGGGAACGGCCCGGCCCTTACTTTCGGGGCAGGCCATGGCGACTTCCACGACATCAGGTACGGCGGGGTTGCTTCGCTGGTACGTCTCGTCCGCCACGTTCGCTGTACCTCAGGCTGCGGGACCGGTCGCGTTCGCCCTTGTCGCGCTGGCGCTGACGGGCGACACAAGCGGCGGCGCGGCGATGATCCTGGCCTTCACGCTCGCCCAGGTTCGTGGGCGCAATCCCACTTACCAGGGCGGGGCGGAGGCTCGCTTCGACGACATACCTGCGAATGCTCGTCCTATTCAGGGCCGTCGCGCTCGGGATGCAAACCACGACTTTGGGAGCCACCCGCTATGGAGATTACCACCGTCGGCCTCGACCTGGCCAAGACCGTCTTTCAGGTCCATGCGATTAGCAGCACGGGTGAAGTCGTATCCGCCGAGCCCTGAAACGGGCGCAGATGATCCCGTTCTTCAGCAAGCTTGCGCCCTGCCTGCTCGGGATCAAGGCCTGCGGGAGGAGCCACCATTGGGCTCGGGAGTTGGTCCGCCTGGGCCACGAAGTGCGGCTGATGCCGCCGGCCTACGTCAAGCCGTACGTCGAGCGCGGCAAGACCGACGCCGGGGATGCCGAAGCGATCTGCGAGGCGGTGTCCCGCCCGACCATGAGGTTCGTGCCGATCAAGTCGGTCGAGCAGCAGGCGCGCTATAGCTGCACCGGACGCGCGACCTGCTGGTCAAGCAGCGCACCCAGTTGGTCAACATGATCCGGGGTCTGCTGGCGGAGTTCGGCGTCGACATCCCCCCAAGGGCATCACCCACTCCCCGGCGTTCGTCCGACGGGTCGTCGCGGGCGAGGCCCACGAGGTCCCACAGCTGGCGGCCAAGGTGATCGGAGCCTTGGCCGAGCAGGCCCCCGAGGGACAGCACCGCATCCGGCAACTGGAGCGGGATCTTCTGGCCTGGCATCGCTCCAACGATCTGGCCCGGCGTATCGCCATCGTGCCGAGCGTGGGCCTGCTGGGCGCTACCGCCCTGGCCGCGACCGTGACTGATTCCACCCAGTACCGCTCCGGTCGCCAGTTCGCCGCGTGGCTTGGCCTCACCCAGCTCAACAACTCCAGCGGCGGCAAGGAGCGGCTCGGCCGAATATCCAAGATGGGTGATCAGTAGATGGCTGCTGGTCACGGGCATGACGGCCCTCGTCCGGCGCAACCTGCACCATCCAGAAGCCGCCGATCCGCGCATTGCTGCCTGCTCGCCCGCAAGCCGGTGCGGCTGGCCACCGTCGCCATGGCCAACCGATCGGCGCGGGCGATCTGGGCCATCATGGTACGCGGCGAGGTTTACCGCGCGCGGGAGTCCTCAGCCACATAGCAAACTCGCCTATCAGCGCAGCCACGAGGAGCGCTTCAGTAGTTGTGAGGACCATGTGAAGTGATGGCGAACCGGTCAGACCGGGACGAGGACAACCTGCGTGAAGGTCCAGGGCGTCTTAGCCCGCAAAGCAGAATGGGACCTCGTCTGCGGAAACCATCAGGGCCAGCGGTCCATGATCGCGCTGACAGGCCGGACACAAGACTGCACCCGACCACGACGCCGAAACCTCACATTACCCTTGCCACGCGGGAGCCATCCACACAGGATCTTGCGAACGTCTGAGCGGCGTCAGCTTAGATTCTGCAAGACGGCCAACTGCACTGCCTTAAAGCGGACGTTCCCACCGTCAGCAATGGGTCGTTAGCGGACGTTCAGATCAGGCGATAAACAGTCGCCTCGTCAGCCTTCTCGCGCAGATCCTTGTACGAAGCGCGGCGCAGCTTTTCGTCATGCGCCCCGTGTTTCTGTCAGTCAGTCGCCACCGGGAGAGCCAGCACGCGGCCCGTTACGGCGAGATGCCCGTCGCTGCGGTTTAAAATCGCCACCACGACGGACGAGCCGTCATCGCAATCGACGATCAGCCGATGACAAAACGCGACGTCATCGAATGCTGCTGTGTCGAGGAGCAGATAGCCGGCTCGGCGGTCGTCATGATCGGAGGTGAACTGATAGGAGACCTCAGTCCTGCGTCCATTGCGCAGGTTCAAGTAGCCCTTTCCGGTAAGCATAGCCTGTCTCCCGCCTAGCGGCGTCAACATGCGTAGCCAGCGGTCATTTCCAGAAGCGATATGGATACAACGGCCAACTAGTGGAGCGCGTTTTCCAGCTCCTTGTCTATGTATCAGGGCGCGCCGTGCGGAGGTCAGGACAGCCGGAAGACGGTAGTCTTGTCCGCTCCATGGCGTAGGCCTTTGAACGACGCATGGCGCAGCTTCTCGTCATGGGTCCAGCCGCGATAGGCGATCTCGGCCGCGAACTTCGGCTTCACCCAGACCACGCCCTTCGTGCCGATGCCCCGCGCCGGCGGCGAAGCTGCCGTGATCCGGTCGAGCTGCTTGCGCAGCGCCGTTGCGCTCGTGTGAGTGAAGCCGGTGCCGACGCTGCCGACATAGACCAGGCCGTAATTGCCATGGCCAGCCAGCAGCAACCGGCCGATGCCGCCAAGCGCCGCGCTGGATGGCTCATAGCCGATAATTAGGAAGGTGTCGGACTGGATGCATTTGATCTTGAGCCAATCGCCGCCGCGGCCGGGGCTATAGGGCGCGTCACGGCGCTTGGCGATGATGCCTTCGAGCCCGAGCTTGCAGGCCTGTTCCAGGAACGCCGCCCCGTCAGCCTCGACTTCTTCGCTCAGCCGGATCATCCCGGTCTCGCCGGCCAGCAGTCCCTCGAGCATGTCGCGGCGCTCGCTCAGCGCCATTCGGGTGAGGTCGTGACCGTCGAGATAGAGCAATCGAAGGCGTAGAGCATGGCGCGCTCGGCGTTCGCCTTGCCGCCGCGACCGCCGAGCGCCTGCTGCAGCAAGCCGAAATCGGCTCGGCCGGCTCCGTCGAGCACCACCGCCTCGCCATCGAGGATGAAGCTGCCAGCGTCGAGGATGAAGCCGCCTCAGCCGCGATCGAGGGGAAGCGATGCGTCCAGTCATGGCCGCCGCGGGTGATAATCCGCACGCCGCCAGCGTCACGATGGACCGCCAGGCGATAGCCGTCCCACGTAACTTCAAAGGCCCAGTCCGGCCCTGTCGGCGCCTTCGACTGCAGGAGAGCCAAGCAGGGCTCAATCCGTGCCGGCATCGGTTCTGCGAAGAGATCGGGCTTGGCAGCGCCGCGACGCGCTTTGACTGGCGGGCTGCTCACCACCTCGCCGGCAGGCATAGCCCTCAAGACGCGACGCGGCTGCCTCGCCATACTTAACACCACCGAACGCAACAGAACGGCGACTCAACGTCAACCAGAACAGCGCGTTCCAGAGGCGGCGAAAGATTTTTCCTGCCCTCACGCGCTCTTAGTTGATCGGCAACTTTGGCTCGCTACGAAGATATGCCCTCTTGCTGGCGGCAGGATCCATGAGCCAACCGCGTATTGTTGACCCCGACGACGTCCCTGAGACCTTCGTGCAAGGTCCGTTCAGCTGCACTGTAACGGGGCACTTTGCGACCTTGACGTTCACGCACGAACGGCCCGTCGCCGAGAAACTGTTGGCTGGTCCAAGCGCGGGGTTAAGCCTTGAAGCCGTAGTTCGGGCGCGCCTAATTATGCCGGTAGAAGGCCTAAAAAGCCTGCGCGACTCGATTGATCAGCTGTTGCGTGGGCTCGACGCGGCGAACGAAAGCCCCGGCAGCCCGCGCGGTCACTGATTTCGCGGGTGGATCAGGACGGAACGCTATTCCTGGCATTTGGTTAAGCCTCCAGCAGTTGCGTTGGAGGTTGTAATGCGTACCCAGCCGAAACGATCCGGGCTCAGCGACAAGGTCGCAGTCCAGGCGCCAGCTCCTCGTGAGATGTATCGCGAGGCCTGCCAAGACGAAGACGGCAACCCCTACACCGTCATCGTCTATCGTCCTTTCCCGCGCATCAACCTCACGCGATACGCGCTTGAAGATGGCACGCCGGTGCGCTTCATCGACGATTGCCTGTTCGAGATTGAGTCGTCAGGTCGAACGCTGAGCCGGTGCGAACTGTGACAACCCGTGACCTCGACAATCACCCGATGGCCTATTCCCGCCTCGCCGGCCGAGATGTCTCGACCTGGTCGAGCGAATGGGCGCGACAATGCGAGGTGGACACTTTGCTCGCCATGCCGGCAGGTCAGCGGCTTCGCTTCCTCAACGGCTCGGGCAGGCCAGAGGATGGCCGTGATGGCCGGCCGCTCTCCGCTATTCGCGGTCAGGCTGGAGCGGACGCCCTGAAAGCCGATCTGGAGCGGATGGAGCAGATACTGCGGACGCGCTCGAACTGAGCGGGATGAGAGCATCGCGGAAAAGAAAAAGACCCCGTCGGCTCGCGCCGGCGGGGTCTCTTTGTGCCTCTTCGAATAGTTCTAATTATTCCAAGCTTGGGCTTTTCGGGGGAAAGGGATGCCATTCTCATCACTGACGGATCCAGTGAAACTGGCTTGGGCTGGCGCGGCACTGAAGGCCGCATGGGAAGAGGTCAGGACAACGCTGCCAGATCAATGTGATGAGCGTGAACGAACTCGATTGGCCTATATCGTGGCCAGCTTGGTGACGCTCGCAGTGAACGAGGACGACCTCGCTCGGCGCGCTATCGATCGTTTCCTGGCGAGATAGCGGAACTTGATTGGATGCGGCGCATTCCTCGCTGGAGGAGCCGCGCTATGCCTAAATACCGGTTGACGACAAAGGATCCTGGCGGTTCAGCCCGCCAGTCAATGGACTTCCCAAGCGAGCAAGCCGCGACCGATGACGCACAGCGTGCGCTGGTCGACATGGCGAAGGAAACTCTTCCGAACGGCGAGCGAGCCCGCTTCAAGGTGCGGGTCCAAGATCAGGCCGGAGGTGAGATCTATCGCGCCTCGCTCGACTTCAAAGGCCGCGGCCGGCGAAAAGCTGGAGCGCATGAGGAGCCGGCCGATTCTTTGCACGGCGTTAGTTGGTCCCTCGCGCCACGCCTCTCGCCGACTTGCAGCTCCCCCGTTCCTCGTCGGCGAGAGGCAGTCCGCTCAGATCCTCTTGCTCGTTCTTGCACCGGCGACGTTTCAGGACACCTTGCGCCCCGAGGAGTGTTTGTCCGAATAATCGCCTTGCTTTACGCGCTGATCATCCGCGTCTTCAACGGGCGCCTCTTTGGGGCGCTTCTTCGGCGGTGGGCTCTTTTTGGAGCCAGCTTTAGGCGCGTTCGGGCTGCGGCTTGTTTCCTTACTCACGTTGGCCTCCATACTTGGCCTAACTGATCGCAACTCGTCCGTCGGGCCGCAGGAGCGTTCCGCGTGGGCGGTGCCGGCCTCCTGATTCCTATGCCCGGCTCGTGTCCAACTCGCCGGTGATCGTCTGGCCCCGTAAGGGCTGCCCTCCTTGGGCGCTTCGTCCGGACTTGCCCCGCCTGGCTTTGGCCGGGAGCCTCTCGGCGTTCAAGCTCGTGTCAGGTCGACCAATCCAGCATCAGGCAGCAGGATAGAGCTACAGCCACGATCTCCGCCACATAGAGCAGAGTCTCGGACTTCATCAAATTCACACGTGGATGACGTCTCTAGCAAACCGCTTGCGAGTAAAATTGTTCACTGTGGTCGATTTGGTTGATTAGGGGAGTGTATGATGCCGTTCTCGTCGCTGAGCGACCCGGTCGACCTTGCTCGTGCCGGCGCGGCGCTCGACACCGCGCGGGACAAAATTAGAGCGACGCTGCCCGACGCACGCCGCGACCGAGAGCGAACACGACTAGCCCAGATCGTCGCCAGCTTGGCGACCATTGCGAACGACGAAGACGATCTGGCCCGGCGCGCAATCGGGCGATTCCGAGAAACCCTATGAGGTTCGCGTTCCCGCGCTCGCGAGGGGTGCGAGGCGACGGCTACCTGCAACTCTGTGGATAATCGGGGCGGCCTGACTCTGGAGGACTAGGCTTCCTCAGGAGCCGAGCAGCTTCAAAAGTCTCCGCCGCGATTATCCATCACCAGTCGGTGGAGATGGGCTGCGACCCCTTCTTTGCTCTCGGCAGCCTCAATCATTGTCCGGAGTGCGGCGTGGATGATGTCCTTCTTAGACGCCTCCGGGTGCTTCTTCCGAACCGCTTTTAGCAATTCCGCAGGCTCCGTGTAGTGATGCGCTAGCTTCAAAATCGTGCCGTTCAGCGACATGCAGGTGCCTCTCTCTGGGGCGCGGCCATCGCGTGTACGATTGCCGCCCGAGCCATTGAACCCTCCGAAGGTTTGGAGCGATGAAAACGGCATCATTCCGGACCATAGGCGCGCTTATCACTGGAAATATGTCATGAGGAGGCTGCCGGGAGAGAGCTGGCTTTACCTCATCGCGCTCGCTGCTGTTGCACTTGGTTGTTGCATCATCATGGAAGCGGCGACACTGGGTCGGTAGCTCCAAAAAAAGCCCTCCCAGCGGGTGCCAGAAGGGCCGAGAGTTTGGCTTTCGGAAGTTGATCAAACGCAGAACGGCGAGGCCGGTTCCCAACTCTCTCGGGCTGAAGCTAAGAGCGCTAGTCACCTCAGAAAAATGGCCTCCGGAGCGAACTCCGGAGGCCTTTGAGCGGAGACCTAGTCAGATGCCGGCCTGCCCGCGCAGGTACGGATCGGCCTTCTCGTCGAAGCGCGTCCAGCCCTCCTGGCGATACTGCGCCATGCGGGTGTGGCGATCGATCGGGGTCGCGCCATCAAGGATGGCCTCGACTTCGGCCTCCTGCGCTGGTTCGGCGCGAACCGACACCACCGAGCCGCCACGCCGGACGGTCTCGGCATAGTAGTTTGCTTCGTCCTCGTCGTGGCCCTCCTTGATGAAGGAGCCGACCAGACCGCCAGCCGCCGCGCCGGCGACGGCGCCGGCAGCTGTTGACGCTAGCCAGCCTGCGGCTACGACCGGGCCGATGCCCGGAATGGCGAGCAGGCCGAGACCAGCAAGCAGGCCGGCTGCACCGCCGACGCCAGCGCCGATCCCGGCGCCCTCGCCGGCGTTGGACTCGTCCGTATCGCCGTTGCGACCCATTAGGCTGACGTTGCTGCTTGAAATCCCGGAGGTCTCAAGCTGCTCGACGACCGAACGGGCGGTGTCGTAGTCGTCGTAAGAACGGGTGATGGTGCGGGTCATGGAGTTCTCCAAAAATCGTGGCGGACAGGGGGCGATCAGTTCTTGACGATGTTGCCGCGGTAATCGACCGAGACGTTCACCTGGGCGCCGGCATTGGTGGCCTTGCCCTTCCAGACGCCGTTGTCGTCCTTCTTCAGGTCGGTCACGTTCGTGTAGCCGTTGGCTTCGAGGCGGCTCTTGGCCTGCCCTTCGGTGAAGCTGTTGGCGCCCGGAAGCGGGGCGTTTGCGTCGGCCGGCGCGTTTGGCGAAGGTGTCGGCGAAGTTGTCGATGTTTGCGCGAGCGCGGCAGTTGCAACGAAGGCGCACAAGATCGACGCGACAAGCACGTTGCGCATGGGTATCTCCTTAATCTAGAGCAGGTTAGGCCACTGCGTGAGGAAACGACGGCAAAGAAAACTTGTTCCCTGAACGAAAAAAGCCCCGCTGGCGGCTGCCAGCGGGGCTGAGTTGGCTTGGTCAAAGGAGGCTTCGGAAACGCGCCGCGAGGCTGCCGGTTCCATACCGTTCAGCGTTGGCGCTCTTGCTCCAGATCGCGCGCGAGCTAGGGAGAACGCACCATGAAAGTTCTGATAGTTTTCACACTCGCAGTCGCGATCGCCACGGCCGCCTGCAATACGACTGAGCAACGCGTTGGAGGAGCTGCAGTCGGCGCTGGTACCGGTGCTGCGGTAGGCGGGCCAGTCGGCGCGGTTGTCGGAGGCGCGGCCGGTGCCGTTGCGGCGCCAACGGTCGTGCAGGGGACGCGGCGCGCGACACGGCGCCGGTGACAAATTATTTACGCCGCACGTAACGGGCCGTACCGAGTTTGGCGGATTAGCTGCCGCCGTGGGCACCATCCGCAGTGCGCCAGAAGCCGATGCTTGCCGTAGGCGCATCACGGCCTTTGCCCGAGACCAAATCGCCTGCGATGACGTTCCGGTCCCTCTAAAGGGATGGCTCGACAAGCTGGAGGGTGAATGGGCGCGGATCGCGCTCGTCCTTCATTGGGTCGAATGGGCCGGTAGCTTGCGCAGCGAGCTCGACGACTGGCCGCCAGACACGATCGACGCGGCTACCGGGCTCCGAGCGGAGCGCTTCTTATTTGAATACCAGTGGGCGCAGCAGCGCTATTTCTACGCGGAGGTGCTTGGGTCGGCGCTGAGTGCGCGGGACGAGGCGCGCCAGATCGCGGGCTATATTCTGTCGCGGGAGCTTTCTGCGATCACCGATCGGCAAGCTCAGCAGGCTTTTCGTCGGATGATGGAAGGCGAACGGTCGGTAGGCTTGCAGACGCTTGTCGAGGCCAACTGGCTGAAGCCGATCGGCACGGGGCGGCGCGGCCAGGCCAACCACTGGTGGGTTAACCCCCTTGTTCATGAGCGCTTCGCTACTCGCGCCCTTGCCGAGGCGAAGCGGCGAGCTGAGGCGCAAGCCTCAATTGCCAAAGCGGCAGCAGAGCGGACGAAGACCGCGTAATGAGCCAATGTTGCAGAAGTTGCTTGCGCGTGAATGTATATTCAATTTTCTCTCTTTTTATTCCCTTGGCTATTTTTCTTATTTTTCTTTTCTGCCTCCTATCCGCGCGCGCAAGCAACATCTGCAACATCGGTTTCCTAACGAACCTTTTGGAGAGAAACCTTTGAAAATCGGACATGAATTCACGAGCCGCGGCCAGCGATTCCGTTGCGTAGGCGTAGAAGATCACCTGACGCTGCGAGAGCAATGGATAAGGCTGATCAAGCTCGAGGCCGCTTGCGCGGATTGCCGGAGGCCCTTTTCCCTTAAAGCTTCCATAGCTGCGATCCGGCGATACAACCTCAAGCGACGCTGCGACCGTTGCAAGGCGCCGGGGATAGCGACGCGGGCGACCAAGGCCTTGCAGAAGAAGAAGGCAGTCGCTCTGGTGACCCAGGATTACGAGGCGCAGATGGCTGTCCGGAAGGCGCTGCGACCCCACCCGCAGCCGAGGCGAGCTCTCGCTGTGGTCAAGGGGCCGGAGATCGATGATCGACCGACCAGGCGTCCGCGAATCCCGACCATGGAGGACATGTTCTCGTAGCCTCGTCAGCGAAGTAAATTATTTACATTATGAAAACTGTGAATTTCGTTCTGCCGCCGAGGTTTGGCGGGAGTAGGAGATCGATCAGAAGTAAGCATGGACTCGCATTCGGAGACATTATTCTACAAGTGTCTACACCCTGTGCAGTCAACTAGGCAATTTGGTATTTTCGTTAAGGCAGAACCATGACATCCTGGGCGCAGGCGAGGGGGGATCAGCTATGAGCGAACCGCAAAATACGTTGTGGGGCGATGGCCCAGCGTTGCCAAAAATGCCTGTTCCGAAATCCCGGATCGACATCAAGATGGAGGAGCGCGATACGCCGGCCGGCAGGCAATATGAACTGCGGCTGTTCCATGCGGAGCTCGCCGTGCTCTTCCTGGGGCTTCTGGCCATCATTCTCGGCGGCCCCTGGCCGCTAGCGATCGTCGCTGCAGCATTGTTCTTGATCGGTGCGCTGACCGCGATCGGCAAATTGTCTTGGGCGCAGACCGAGTTCGTTGCCACGGGAATTGTAGGTGCTCTCCTGGTCGGTGGATCCTACGGACTGCGTGAGCTCGGGTTCGCTTCCGAGCGGTCTGCGGCCCTTCTGACGATCACAGAAACCGGCCTAACCACGACCGCTGCGACTGCAGTTATCGTCTGGCACATGTTCCTCGCGTCCTGCGCTGCAGCCGGTATTGCCACGCAGCTTACCGAAAGCCGAGGCTAACAGGCACCAAAGCGTTGTAAGCGCATTGAGGGGCTTTCTTTCGTAAAATTCGATCCCATCTTCTCGAACAGAGCAGAAATTTGAGGTGTGACTGCACATGTCGTGCGAGTGCGAACGGCTGGCTGAAGCAATCTATCGTGAGATTGAAAAGCAGCTTCCGAAGCGTGGCGATGACAGCGACTTCGACGATCGAGACCTTCAGTCAGTGTTGATCGACGGGCAGCTGGATCTTCTGAAAATCGCGACCTCGCTAACGAGACGATTTTGCGTCCTCGCGGATAATCTGGAAACTGTCATCGCTGAGGGGCCTGCGGGTGATCGCAGTTTTGGGCGAAGAGCGGATTGCTGATTGCCACCGCGGCCACCTAGCCCTTCCAATGCCGCTCCTGACAGGCGGCAACGCCGCCACGGGTCCGTGGATACGCAATTTGAGCGCCACGTTTTCTTGAATTTGTAAGCTTTGGCATGGTCAATTGGTGCCGTGCAGATACGGCTGCCTTCACCATCTCCCGGGCCTGATGCGACGCGCGAACAAACGCGTCTCGATGCGCTTGCGCGCTACGGGGTGCTCGACACGCCGCCTGAGGCATCGTTCGATCGCCTGACGAGACTGACGAAGCGCATCTTCGACGTATCGATGTCGACCATGTCCTTCATCGATGGCCACCGGCAATGGTTCAAGTCGCAGCAGGGCCTCGGAGCTTGCGAGACCGACCGCGCCCCGGCCTTCTGCAACATCACCATCCAGCAGCCGGCGGCGTTGATCATCCCGGACGCCACCGCCGACGAGCGCTTCGCTGCTAACCCCTTCGTCATCGGCGAGCCCTATGTCCGCTTCTACGCCGGTTTTCCGCTGCGCTCATCCGACGGCCACGCTATCGGCACGCTATGCGCGTTTGATCCAGAGCCGCGGGATTTCAGCCGGCAGGACGACGAGACGCTTGCCGATCTCGGCAGGTTGGCGATGGATATCCTCGAACTCAGGCGACACGCCTTGGCCGGCCAGACCGAGGCAGGCCTCGGCGAAAGCTCTGAACTGTCACTGGCCAAAGAGTTCGCGCAGGGCCGTAGCGTGCTGAAGGCCGGCCGCATCGTCTTCAACAACAGCCGTGCGGCGATCCGCTGCACGGTGAGGCAGCTGTCGCCAGAAAACGCTGTGATTCATGTCATCAACACTGCGAAGATACCAGATCGCGTGGCTCTTTTGATCGATGCCGACGCGATGTCCCGACTCTGCTCGGTGACGTCCAGGGCCGAACAGCACCTCGCGCTCGCCTTCGAGAGCTGATGCAACACCACTCGTCCCCATCCCGTTGAGCGGATAGCGCCTGTCCATACTGACGGCGCGGGGAACCCAAAGCCATTGATCTTGATTTATGGGGATCGAGCGGAGGGCACGGCGATGGCAGGCGGCTGGGCTCCAGACGGGGCTGTTCAGGATCAGATCGACGACTCGGTCACTGACGCGGTGCGGTTAGCGCGGGCCAAGCTTCCAAGTGGTCCTGGCGAAACTCACTGCCAGGTTTGCGGCGAGGAGATCCCAGAGGCCAGGCGCAAGGCGATGCCAGGGGCTCGCACATGCGTCGATTGCCAGTCCGGAATAGACCGGCGCCCGGAAGTCGGCGGAATCAATCGGCGCGGGAGCAAGGACAGCCAGCTGAAGTGATAAAAGCTGACGTCGAGGGTTAATGAGTGCCCGATTCGGGCTGCAGGATTTGCTGCTCGTGCTGGAGAGGTGTTGGCAATTCGCGACGCCGTCGCGCTCAGATTCTGGTGGCTCTAGTTCAGCAATTTCAAACCTCCGGTATCCCTAACGCTGCCAGCCCCCCCAGTCAGCCGCGGCGAGTGCCGCATTCCCGTGGCGATGCAGCTCACGCCGCCAGCCAGGCACGTCGCCAACAATGGCAAGGAAATTGAACAGCAGCCTGTTCGAGTCATTGGGTTGCCTCAGAGTGACACAAAGTAGTTCTCCATCGGGATACACGCCCGAAGAACGTGCCAAGGAACTCATCGAGGGGTTCACGACGACGCTGCATTCGTCATCGACTGCGATTGTTCTTGCCAACCGAGACAAGGCCTTGGCTCAGGCCACTTTGGCGTTCTCAGCTGCCGAGCATGACGCTATCGCGGCGGTCGCAAAAATGTTCGATCGCCTTGCAAGCTCCGGTGTCAGGACAATCTCGACGGAGAAGGCGGCAGAGTTGATCCATGAAATGCTCCACGAGCCCGAAATCCCTGACTGACCTTGCAAAGCACCGCCTGCACCCCGCCTCGCCATCGTTGAGGAGAGGCCGTAGTCTGGAGCGATGAAGCTACCTCTTGGGACAAGGGCGATGCCAGACAAGCAGGCCATTGAAATCCCAGTTGTCCGAGTTGCCGCGGTTGAGGTGAGTGGCGACCCGACACAAGATGCCTTGGTTACTTTCATCACCGAGGCTGACACGGACATTGTCCTGCGCTTGCCGCCGACGGTTGTGGCGGAGCTGGAGGCAATGCTCGCGCGCGCCAGCCTGGAGCAAGCGAAGCGGCTGCCGAAACAGTGACCCGCCCGAACTCGATCACGATGGCGGTGCTGATCGTCGCGCTGTTCGTCGTTGGGATCTACGGATGGCTATCGGGGGCCTGGCGCTGATACGGTCCGGGGCTTATGAGTCGAGCCGCATCCACTGATCTGCAAGAGCTAACGAAGCGCTGTAGATGGGTACGCCATCGCGTCGAACTCTCACGGTGATCAGCGCCTCGCCGCCGCGCGGGATGGCTTCGTGCGCGATGTCGGCCAAGGTTTGGAGAGCAAGGTCGCGCGCGGCCGCTTCGTCAGCCAATTCCTGACCGACCAGATCGACCCGTTCGAACACGCCGTTGAAGACGTCGAAAAAGTAACGCTGCATTTCCAGCAAACGAGCCGAACGTGGGCGTGTTCCCGGACGCGGAATAGGCCACACTGCTCTGCTCCCAATGGCCCATCGGAACAGATCACCCTGCGCCGGCAACTTGACCGCTGGGAAGAGCGCTGGATGGGCCGGATCGGTAGTGGGTTAGTTTGAAATCTGGGCGCGTTGACAGAGCTTGGAATTGCCAAGGTCCACCAGCATGATGCCGCTATGTCCACGATTGCTGAGACAGGTGACAAACTTCCCGAGACCTTCGAGCAGATAGCAACTGCCGATGCGGGCTGGACGATTCTATACAGGGATCGAGATACGGCACAATTCTGGGAATTGAGCTATCCAAGCAGCGATATGCACGGCGGCGGCCCGCGCTGTCTGCGCCAGCTTTTTATTGAATCTGCGCATCAGTGGAAGCCGGACGAGAAATGACCAAGACATTCTCGCGCTCGCAGAGGGGAAAGAGGGATGACCGACGCCCTAGTTCCCTCCTCCTAGCCGCTATTATCGTCACGGCTTCTGTGGCTGTGATCGCGGTCTGGCTGAAATGGAGAGCGGGGTGGTAGATTTGAGCGTGATGATCACGCCGGTTGACGAGGAGGGCGGCTACTGTTGCGGGCGTCCAGGTAACGCTCGATAGCGTCCCCGTAGGCGACCATCAGCAAATACTCGACGGAGCCCTCGGGAGCGCTTCTCAGTCGCTCGATTGTCTCCAGAGCATCGACATATGCCTCCTCGGTATCGATGACTACGACGGGTGCCTCAGGGTGGCCGGGTCGACAATTGCTGGTCATGCACCTCTTCTCCGATCGCCTTAGAATATCGGCTAAACGCCAATTTTTGCCAGCCTGTTGCAGGCGGGTTTTCCTGCTCGCGGGAATTGGCTGTCAGAACAGAGCGCCCTGCACCGGCGCCTTGACCGCCGGGAATAGCGCCGGATCGAGTGGATCGTCTTTCTTCGCCCCGCGAGCGACGATCTGAAGCATTCCGTCGGGCAGAGGTCGTTGCAGGGCCTTCGCCACGTCCCAAGGCGCAGTCATCCAGGCCGCGCATTCCTCCGGCGTCGTCAGGATAACCGGCATCGCCTTGGGATGGATCGTGCGAACATCGGCATTCGGGTCGGTCGTGAGAAACCCGAACAGGTCGAGGGTTTCTTCCCCGTCCTTGATCTTGCGGACGCTGGTCCATTGAGAGCACCAGATCCCGGCAAACATGGCCGTGGGGCGCTCTTCTCCGAAGGCGAACCAGACGTCGCCGCCCTCAAACTTGTTGAACTCGCTGAAGCTTGTGAAGGGCACGAGGCACCGGTTCTGGACGCCGAGCCAGCGCAGCCAGTGCTTGCTGTCGGTGCGACGGATATTCGTCGTTCCCCGGTCCGGCTCCAGACGTAACAGCTCCTCAAAATCCACCGGCTTGCCCTTCGCCCGCAGCTTCTCGGCACGCTCGCTTGCGGCGTCGTACAGAGCTTTGCGAGACGAGGGCATGCCCCATCGGACCATGGCCAGCTCTGGCCCTGCCTCACTGTTCCGAATGATCGGTGCAGGCCGGTCGGGATTAATGTTCGGCATCGGCGGCAGGTTGGCAAAGTTCGCGCCGCCATCGTCGAACGGCGCGAACAGCTTGCGCATCGCCTCTACGTTGCGGGTGTGGCTGTAGAGATTACACATCATCGCCCTCGCCGACGCGCCGGCGGCGACCTGGCTCGCTCGGCTCGGCCGGGAGCATGTCCGCCTTGCCGCCTTCGATCAAGGTCAGCCCCGAGAGGCTGGGCGGAAGATCAGGCGGACGCGGGCTCATCACATCGGGACAGTAGGCGCCGCATTTGCGTCCGTATTTCTGCGGCCGGCGCAGTTCGCTGTGCGGGTCGTAGGCGCATTCCGACATGAAGCTGCGGAGCACGCGCCCGAGTGGCGCGTTGAGCCCGTACTCGATCGCCAGCCAGCCGCACCCTGGTCTCGCGCGCGCAGTAATGACAGCGCAGGTGGACGACCACCCAAGGATAGTGGCCGAGCATCGTCGCGAGCGTGACCGGCCGGCGCGTCACGGCTCGTCGCCGTCGCGGACCGGGCGCGCCCCTTGCGAGAACAGGCCCCGGAGATAGCCGCGCGACACCGAGCGATCCGCATCGGCGAGCAGGACGAGGAAGTCATGCGCCAGCGCCCGAAGCGCGGCGAGCTCGGACCCGTGTTCGTCCAATAATTCGGCGACGATCCCCGTGATTTCAGCATCCAGGGATGCGTCCTCGACCCGCTGGTCGGCCGGCTGCGCTGACATCGTTCTTGCCCTCGAATGAGAACATAACTAGAACGCATCGGCGGCGACGGAGTCAAGCCATCGAGGGAGAAGCCAGATGGACACGACGGAATTGGCGGACATGCACAAGTCCGAGCTGGTGGACCTGCTTCACGTCACACAGCACATCATGCAGGGCTTCACCCGAACGGTTCGCCTGGTCAGCGTGGCGATAACGAGCGACGAGCTCGACGGCGCCGATCTAACCCGGCAGGCAGCCGAGAAGGTCGTGGAAATGCTCATCGCGGAAGCCGTCGAGAAACGCGATGCAGGTGAGATCGGCGAAGCGGAGGTCAGGGGTCGCGCAATCGAGCATTTCAGGATGCTGATCGACGAGACGCTGCGCCCGAGCCAGCCGCAGCAGTGATCAATGGCGCCAGTCCGAAACCCGCGCCGCGCCTACAACAAGGATGGCTCGATGGCGCAGCCGGCGACAGTCGGCTCCGATCGAGCGCGAGGGCTTAAGCGAGCCGAGATCTGGTGCAACGACTGCCTGCATCATGCCGAGATCGGCATGGACGGGCTGCCCGACGATCTGCCTATCCCGGATATCTGCCTGCGCTACCGCTGCTCGAAATGCGGCAGCAAGAACCTGATGTCTCGCGGCAGCATCGGCGAGCATTACGAGATGGTCGAGCGGAACCGCAATGTCAGCTAAGGGTCGGAAGCCGACGCTCAATCACATCGCATGTTGCGACCAAAGCCGCCCGCTCCAGTGGCGCCGTTCCAGCGTCTCGCCCTCGGACAGGCTCTCATGCTCGGACAGCGGTTCGTCGGGCAGGGATACGTCGACCATGCGGCTGCCGCGCCGGATGATGGCAATCACGAGCTCGTCGCTCATGAGCGCGTGCTTGAATGCTTCCAGTGCCATCTCCGCGGTTGGACCATACTCGCCCATCAGGAGGTCGGGGTGAGTATGCCACTCGAACCCCTCGAAGCCGATCGAGATCAGCCTCCCATCGGTTCGATCGACTGCAAGAACCAGACTTCCAGTCGGGTCTATGTGCGTCTCGACGATCATGCCATCAAGACATCACGCCGCCTCATTCAGCGCAACGTCCGCACCGGGCCACAAGCAGAAGCGAGAGACTACGCGGCATCAGCCTTCTTTGGCCGCCCGACATCTCCCAGCCGGTCGATGCGCAAGGTCGGACCGTCCGGAAACCGCGCCACGATCTCAAGGCTGCCGCCGGCGGCCTCGACATAGCCCTTGAGCGTGCTCAGCAGCAGATCTGCGCGCTTCTCGAGTTTTGAGACACCGGCCTGATCGGTGTGCAGACGCGCAGCCAGAGCCGCCTGACTCAGGCGGCGCGCCTTACGGAGCTCCTTGAGGCCGACATATTCGGCCATTACCTCGCGGCTACGCTTTGCGATCGCGGCCTGCTCGTCGGCTGGGAGTTTGGCCAGCGTCTCATTCCAGGAGGCGGTCATCGTTTTGGCCCTCTCTTCGATGGTGGTGGCACGATCAGCGTCGCGAGATGGTCGCGATACCGCTCGTCGGCGATCGGCAGATTGACCTCATAGAAGCGGCCATCGCCGCCCTTATTGCCGCCGACCAGCAAGATGGCTGACCGTCTTGGGTCGAAGGCGAAGAAGATTCGCCAGGGGTCGCCGCCGATCTGGACCCGCAGCTCTTTCATGTTCGGATAGGCCGAACCCTTCAGCGTATCGGCATGCGGCCGGCCAAGCGTTGGCCCGACTTGCTGCAACAGGCTGATCTTGGCGGCGATCTCGACCCGGACGCCGCTTTCGAGAGTCAGGAACCAGCGCTCGAACTCAACGACGGATTGAACAGCCCAGACCATACGCTCGACATGCCCTAAAGTGCATTATGCCGTCAAGTGCATATGTCTGCCTGGTCACATGATCCCCCAGGCCCGATACCGCTTCCGGCCCGTCAACTCGCGCGGCAGGCTGCCGCCGAGCTGCTTCAGCATGGCCTCGACCGCCTGCGGCGTCACCTGCAGGCGCGCCGCCGCCAGCTGCACGGTGACGAGCGGTGACGCCACGAACAGGTCGACCAGCTCCGCCAGTTTCGAATTCCCCCTCCTGCCCTCACACCTCCGCAACATCACGGCTCGAGCCAAGGTCAACCGGTCAAGATCCGCCTGCCCGAACACGGCGGTCTCGGCAAAGGCGTCGAGCAGCCCCGCGATCCGGACGCCGAGCGCCAAATGCGGGCTCCACCGAAACTTCCCTCGCCTCAACCCCAGCCCAAGCGCCGGCAAATGCGCCAACGCCGCCCCCCGCTGCCGCAACACGGTCGCGGCCAGCGCGAAGCCGAATTCGCCGGCGCGTTCCGACGGCTCGAGCCAAAGCCAGGCGTCGAGCGCGAGCGCGGCCGCAAGCGCGGCTGGCAGCCCCCTGCCCTCCTCCAGAATGTGTTGCCAGCGCGCGAACCGCCCGGCGGCATCATAGCCGGGATCGCGCAGGGTCAGGTTTTTGCGGCCCGCGTCGGAGGACAAATCGTTCCAAGCGTCTAGCTTTTTGCGGGTCCGCACCAACAGAGCGTCGATCTCAGCGAAGGCCGAATCGGCGTGATCGTCCTCCTCCTCCTCCAGGTCCTGTTCATTTTCACCGGCGTGGTCCTGATCGTCGTCGTCCCGTCCGATCCGGTCCCAGGGTGCCACGAACTGTTTCGCGGCCACCGAGGTCGTCAACCTGTCCGGCCGACCGGGTTCCGGTGATCCTTCGATCCCGAGCCGCTGCCGAAGGGCGCTCGGGCTCAAGATCTCGTCCGGCTCACGCCGCGCCAGGCGCCGGCGCTCGTCGAGCATGGCGGCAGCCCGGGCGATCTCGCGCGTCGGGCTGCGCACATCCATGCCGGCATCGTGCAGGCAAAGGTCCTCGAGCGGGCACAGGCCGCCCGTGAGCCCGATCAGGGCCTGGGCCTCAAAAGCGTGGCCGCGCTGGCGCGCGCCCTCGGCCAGGACGGGCTCGGCGTGGAGCAGACGCTCGTCGCAACGGGCGAGCGCGATCGCCGCGGCTTCCGCGGCTACGGCGCAGTCCGAAACCAGCGCCTGGCGCTCGGCGTGCGAGAAATCGTAGCGAGTTGAATTCACCCCTACAAATCTATCATAACCAATCTAAATAGCCATTCGTTTGTTTCACACTGACACCCACCACCGTACATCTATAACTATCGATAATTACCTCTTATCGATAGTGATGGACATGTCCTCCGTAATCGGCGATTCTGGCGCTCCAAAACACCGACGATGACGTCAGCCGGGCCTCCGGACGACGAGAATGGCGAATAGGAAGCGCAAGGATCAGCGGTGAAGCGATGCGATCGGTTCGTCGGCGAAAGGCCGTTAACGCGAGCGCCGGATGGCTCAGGCCGTCTGTCGCCGGAGCAGATCCGCGATCGCGGCGCGCAGCGGCGGGAGATCGTCGGCGACGATCCGCCAAACGATTTTGGGATCGACACGCCAATATTCGTCGCGGATCAGGTTGCCGAGCGCACGCACGTCCGGCCAGCGGATATCTGGCTGCGTCGCCAAAAGCTCTTAGGGCAGATGCCGAACCGCCTCCGAGATGATCTCAAGAGCCCGCTCCACTCCGAGCTGGAGAAACACGTCAGCCTGGAAACTCGCCTGCGTTCGCCCGTCGACAGCCCCGTCGACAATGTCGATCGCGACGAGGATGTCCTCGAGAACAACGTCGATGCGGCGCGCCATCAGAACACGCGCACGGCGTCCCGCTCGATCTCGCTGCGCAGCTTGGGATGCAGGCTTTCTCGCGTGGTCACATCGACCTTGCGCCCGATCGACTCGTTCAACAGGCGGTGCACGCCGGCCAGATCAAGTAGCGAGAATTTTGCGTCCGGCGCGATGTCAACGAAGACGTCGAAGTCGCTGTCGGGCCGCGCTTCACCGCGCGCGGTCGAGCCAAACAGATATGCGGCCTCGACTCCGCGAGCGCGCAAGGCGGGGGCGCTGACAGCGATCTCGGCGATAGCTTGCTCGCGGGTCATGGAGGAGTTGTACACCAAAGCGGCCGACAGCGGAATGATGCTGGTCCTCAGTCGAAGGTTCTCAAAAGCGACCCTCGGCCAGCGCAGGGCATGCCATGAATGACATCACAGCGATCGGCGGCGCCGAAACCCGCCGCGCCCTGCAGCTCGACGCGCTCGCCGGCATTTTGCCGATGGAGCGGCGCGACCAGCTCGCCAAAATCCTGACCGACAACGACGTCGCGACCCTGCGCCACCTCGCCAAGGAGGGCATGGGCGAAAACTCGTTGCGCGCCTTGGCCTCGGACCTAGCCTATCTCGAGGCCTGGGCGATCGCTGCGACCGGGTCGCCCCTGCCCTGGCCGGCTCCGGAAGCGCTGGCGCTGAAATTTTTGGCCCAGCATCTCTGGGACCCAGCCCAACGCGAGGCGAATCCCAGCCACGGCATGCCCGACGCTATCGCAAGCGCCTTGCGCCTCGGCGGTCATTTGCGCGTTGACGGTCCGCATGCGCCCGCGACGGTGAAACGCCGTCTCGCGCATTGGGCGACGTTGCACCGCTGGAAGGGGCTCTTGGGCCCGTTCGCCGCGCCATCGTTACGAACGGCAGTGCGACTGGCGGTGCGGGCCAGCGCCCGACCGCGCCGGCGCAAGAGCAAGCGGGCCGTCACCCGCACGATCCTCGATCACTTGCTCGCCACTTGCGGCAGTGACCGACTATGCGACAGCCGCGACCAGGCGCTGTTGCTGGTCGCGTTCGGCTCGGGCGGCCGCCGCCGCAGCGAGATCGCCCGTTTGCGGGTCGAGCAGCTCAGCGAGGAAGCGCCGGTGCCGCGCGATCCCGACGATCCGGATTCGCCGCGCCTGCCCTGCCTGGCGATCGCGCTCGGCAAGACCAAGACCGCGGCTGCCGACGAGGATGCCCGCGTCCTGATTGTCGGCCCGCCGGTCGTAGCCCTGCGCGACTGGCTCGAACGCGCCAACATCAGCAAAGGCGCAGTGTTCCGGGCAATCGATCGCTGGGAGGGGCTCTCCAATCGCGCCCTCACTCCACAAGCCGTCAATCTGATCCTGAAATGCCGCTGCGCCCAGGCCGGGCTCGATCCACTCGCGTTTTCCGCCCACGGCCTACGCTCCGGCTATCTGACCGAAGCTGCCCAGAACGGCGTGCCCTTGCCTGCGGCGATGGCACAGTCGCAGCACCGCTCGGTCCAGCAGGCGGCGAGCTACTACAACGAAGCTGACCGGCAGCGCAGCAAGGCTGCCCGATTGGCGCTCTAGCCATTGCTGCGCGTCCGGCTCTGCCAAGCTCGCCGATCTCCAAACACGGAGCTTGCCGCGCCGCGTCGCCACGTGCTCGACCGATAGTACCACGCTCAACGTAACAGCGGCGCGACCAAAGCTGCAGCAATCGCCACGACAATCGCGCTGCGAATGAGGATCCCATTGACCCGGGCCATTCCGGCTTCGGCAGTTTTATGCGTCCGCATGTCATCGCCTCCCTAGGGAAGGCAGCTTCCCGCAGCACCTGCATCGACACAACCGGAATCTCTCAGGCCCAGTGCAGCATGCGCCCGCCAAGTTGCCACCTAGCAACTAGACGCGCCTGTCGCGATCCTCGGCTCCGGCCGCACTGTCGGCGACGCGATAGCCGCGCCTGGTCTTTTTCCGCAACCAGTCCTCGAGCGCCTCGGCGGCCGCCTCGATATCCGCAAACAGGTCCAACCGCCGCCGGCCGGGCCGGCCCCAGCGTCCCCATTCGCGCACGAGCGCCGCATCGCCGAACAGCGTCGGTTCGAGGGAGAGCACGTAGAAGCGCGCCATGTTCTGGTGCGGATCGGTCCGGTCCAGCACCAGCATCTGCAACCGCGGTCCATTCGAGGTCAGGGCTCTGTCCATGCGGACATGTCGCTCGCTGTCGACCGCCCGGTCCAACGCAAAGGTTGAATCGATCCGGCGCCACCGATTCACGCAGCTTATGACAGAGCGGACCACGGCACCGGCTAGGCACGTTGCTTCTCCCGCTTTCTGCTGCCGATCAGGGCCATCAGCATCGGTCCCAGAGAGAATTCCCCCGCTGCGGCCTTGCGGGTCAGGCCGCGCAGATAGCCGCCGGCACTGCTGATCGCTTCTCCCCTCTGCAGAATGGCGGCCACGACGACGGCCGCGTCGCTTTCGCCCATGACGGTTTGCGCATCGAACCAGGCGCTCGGACTGATTCCCAGCATCGGCCGAACCACAGCGACCGCCGCCTGGAAGTCGCGCCAATTGCCGATGCCACCGCGACTGTAGTCGATAATGTCGGGACAGGCGTCCAAGACCATCCCCAAGGGATACGTCCTGTCCGGCATCCGCTCCGGTTCAGGATCGAACGCGACAATCGCCCCCCTGCTCTCTGGAGAGCGTGGTTCAAGATCAAAAAGAGAGTCTGGTTTTGAATTCTGTTTGTGACGCTCAGAATGAGACTCATTGCCGCTCGGATTCTGAGTTTTAATGTGCATCTCCAGAAGGTTGAGGATTTCGTCGGCAAGCAGCGACAGCTCGGTCGCGATCTCTTCGAGCAGCGTTCGCGTGGCGGTCCGCGGAAGCCGGCCGACAATGCCCCTATAGAGCTCATGCAGTTCGGCCCAGTTGGCCGGCCCCCGGCCATCCCTTCGCGTCGGAACGCCCTCTTCGATGCCCGTCGCGATCATCTTGCAGATGTCCCGCCGACAGATTGTAATCCGCTCGCGCGCGAGCTTCAGAGCCCGGTCTTCAGCCAGGACCTCTTCCGCCAGCGCTTCGAATTCCTCGGCGCGGACAACCAGTGGCGCCAGGTCGAAGCCGAAAGCGAGCTCGATCTCCCCTCCCCTGCCCTTGCGGGCATAGCGCTTCCCGTTCGGGCTATCGCGCCGGATGATCAAGCCACAGTCGACCAGGACCGCGAGATGACGTCGCAACGTCGCCGGCGACATGCCATGCGCCCGCAGGCAGAGCTGCTGGTTGGAGGGAAAGACCACCAGCCCCTCCCCTGTCAGGACTGTCTCCGGGTGAAACGTCAGCAGGGCGTCCAGGACCGCCAGGGCGCGCTCGGTCACCCCCAGACGGTTCTTCGCCATGCAGATCGCGCGGAAGATGTTCCATTTGTGGACCGCTTTCTCCGGCGGTCTATCCTTCGCGTCCGCCTGGCTTGCCACATGCGCAAGCGTCAGCGTTCGCCGCCCAAAGGGCGTCGTTGAGATGTGCGAAACCATGTTCCTTTACCTGTGGTTAGGCAAAAGAATTGGGCTCGCCAAAACGACACTGCGTTCGACGTGACTCTTGACAGCGATTCGCGGAAGTGTGATTCTCTAGTTGCTACACAGGAGAAGGGCTTCCGGAACTCGTTCTGGGGGCCTTTTTCTTTTGCGGCCTCTTACGTTGTAACCTGCTTCGTCAGGCCACTCCTTTCGACTGAAATTGGCGAAAAAGTTCCGGGAGTTGCGCCGCGACGAACTCCCCGAATGCCGATGACGCCGAGGTATCGACCACGACCGACAATGTTTTCTTTGTCCGCTCAATGGTGGCGATTCGCTCACCCGCCTCAGCTCTCAGAATGACTTTTTTCTCCTTCGTCGGCCGCCTCGGAGCCAATGCGCCGAATGCCAGGAGAAAGCGCTGATCGCTATCAGCATCCTTGAACTCTGGACTGGAAAGCAGTCCGTCGAGCCGCGACCTGTCGTCGATTGCCTCAAGCCGCTCCGCAAATGCCGTCCATCTCGGCCTCCCGGCTTTCGACGCGGGGCCTATCGCGACGATGAGGTCTTTGGATATGGACTTCGTAAGCGCCAGCAGCCTCGAAAGCTGGGTCTTCTCCATGCTCAGCGCTGACATAATGACCGCGCGCTCGAACCCCCTCTCCTCGAGAGTCAGAGCAAAGAGGCCGCGCTCGATATAGCTCAGATCCTTCCGGGCCGAATTCTCCTGACCCTGAATGACGACCAACTCTTCGTCAGACAGGTTCTGGACGACCGCACGGACTGGCCGGTCAAGCAGGCGAAGAATCCTTGCCCGCCGGTGACCATAGGCGATCTGGAAGTGCTCAGCCTTGCTGGGATCCGGCCGGACAAGGATCGGACTTTTCTGACCAGATTCCTTGATCGCCGTATAGAGCGTCGTCTGCTCGATGCCCTCGTCGTCGAGGCGATCCTGAGCAAACGAACTCGTCAGCTTATCCGGCGCGATTTCGATGACGGATGCGCCTGATGCGATCAACGCTTTTGCGCGCTCGGCAGCAGACGCGATGTGTTCAAGCGAGCGCCCCATCGCGCCCACAGCGCCAGCTCGAACATGCTGCAGAGGCGTTGCTGGAGGCGTCGCAACTGACGAGTTGCCACCTGGCAACTCGTCAGTACGGCGGGTGAGCATCGCGCGAAGAGTGTCCTTTCGACTCATGGTCGCACACTCCCTCCGCTGACCGCGGTTGCACCGGCTCCAGCCTTCGAGTTGCCACCTGGCAACTCGAAGGGCAGACAAGATGAGAGTGCGTCCAGTTGCGACGCGCCGCTGGCGATGCACGTAAAGCGACGCCACCTGGCGCCGTCCCAACCTTGGTCCGGAGAAAGCGGACGCGGAATTTTGCGGCCGGCATGGCGGATCTTGAAAGCGGGGCGATACAAGCGGGCGAGTTGCCAGGTGGCAACTCGCTCCGGAAGATACCGACGATGGTCTCGAGCGCTCATGCAGCACGCCCCCACGCTTGAGCGATCAGGCGCTCAATCTCGCCGTTCACGGCGTCAAGGGACTCGACCGCGCGATCGTAGGTTTGTTTGGAGAAATTCTCCCTGCCGACCTCATACAGCGTCTGCTTGGACAACCCAGCGTCCGAGACAGCCGTCGATTTCACCATCGTGCTGTTGAGCACCCGGTCTCTGAACAGGGACCTCATGAAAGCAACCATCTGCGTTTGCGGAGCGTCAGCCGGCTCGAACCGCGTCACGATGTAACGGATGAAATCGTAATCGAGCGTACCACCAGAGGTCTGGACGACCTTGAGCATGTCCGAGGCCATTAACAGGAACTGACACATCGACATGACGTCCAACATCTGCGGATGAACCGTGATGAGGAGACCTGTTGCGGCGCAAAGCGCGCCAAGTGTCAGGAAGCCGAGTTGGGGAGGGCAGTCGACAACCATGACGTCGTAGTCATCGGCCACCGAACCCAAGGCAGTGGCGACTCGTCCGAAGAATGGTTCTGTCGACCGCTCGGCGAGGGCGCGCGGCGTGTCGTGCTCGAACTCCATGAGCTCCAGATTGCCCGGGACGAGATCGAGCCCCGCGAAGTAGGTCTTGCGGATGATATCCCGCAGCGGCCGCCGCTCATCGTCGTAGCGAACGGCCGCGTACATCGTCTCGTTGGCCTGAATGTCGTACTCAGGTTGATAGCCATGAAGGGCGGTAAGCGAGGCCTGCGGATCGAGGTCGATCGCCAGAACGCGATAGCCGTGCAGTGCGAGATATTGCGCGAGGTGCGAAGCGGTTGTCGTCTTACCGGAGCCCCCCTTGAAGTTGACAGCTGCCAAGACTTGGCAGTGCTCGGTCCCTCGGCGGTGAGGAACATAGCGTTTGTTCTTGGAGCCCTCTTCCAGAACCGCGCGAAGCTCGTTGATCTGGTCGAGAGTATACGATCGACGACCGCCGGCAGTGATTGCCGGCTGCGGTCCCTTGCCTTGGAGAGACACTTGCCGAAGATAAGCGTCCGCAATTCCAATGAGCTTTGCGGCCTCGATAGAGGAAAATGATCGCAAGGTCTTTTTCGAGACAGGGGGGAATAGCGCTTCACGCATCGCGTGCAGCTCGGTTGACAGCGCTGATCCGTCGCCAGCGATGATATCTGCGACCGCGAGGCGGCCCGGCTCCTCGGAGGAGGGGGTATTACGCGCTTTCAGCATAACTACGCGATAGGCTCCAACTACGGGTGAATTTCGTAGTCATAGGATTGCCGCGAGTCGGAGCCGGTGACAAGGATTTTAAGATTAATCAAACGTTAACGCCACCAGGTTCCGGGAACTTGGCCAAGAGTCCACATATTGTCCGTCGCTGCCTGACCGCACGACGCCGCCACTTGAAAGATTTTCTCCTGAACCTTGGAGAATCAGCCAGGCGAGGGGAGGGCGCTTCTGCAAATAGCGCCTTCGACATCCGAGCATGTCGTGGCACCAACCTTCAACGTGAGTGCATGAGGCTGCAATTCGCCATTTAGATCCGCGACTAGAGGAGCTCCCGGGACTGTCTATTTCGATCGACCGATGCGCGGGTAGAATGTTGACGACCGCCAGCCTTGAAGCTTCGCCACGACACAGCACGTCTACGCTGCTGGAGAACCTTATCTTGTGGACAGCGTGCTAGGCTTCTGTGGTCTCAAGCCTAGAATTCTCGTGCTGTCGACCTAATCGATTGCTCCAATCAGGCTTCATTGCTTTCGTTTCATACGCACCACAGCAACATTGTGGGAGATTGCAGTGACAGACAACACCAACGGCCTTGCCGGCCTCGTCGCCGATATCGTTTCGGCGTACGTCTCGAACAATACTGTCCCAACCGCCGACCTTCCCAACCTCATCGCGACCACCCACGCGGCCATCATTGGATTGGGAGCTGAATCGGCGGTAGTGGCGGTCGAGGAAAAGCCCACGCCAGCGGTGACAGTCAAAAGGTCGATCACAGCGGACTACATCATGTGCCTCGAGGACGGGGAGAGGTTCAAGTCGCTCAAGCGGCATCTGCGCTCCGCCCATGGCTTGTCGCCAGAGGAATACCGAGCGCGGTGGGGTCTGCCAGTCGACTACCCGATGGTCGCCCCGTCATACGCCGAGACACGATCAAGCCTTGCAACGAAGATGGGCCTTGGCCGGCAGCGCCGGACATCCGGCGGCAAGGCAGTCAAATGATTTCGCAGCACTGAGCAGGGGTAGGCACTGTCCGCGCCGCAGGTGTATGCTCCACACCGGTCGTGCGGGCTGCAGCACCGATCCAGAAACCTTTCAAGCCTGGTAGACCAGCCTCCTGGGTGCCTAATGTCCTAGCGAGGTAGTACGGCTGCCTTGGGGCGTCGAAACCCCTGCGAGCGAATTGGTGCCGGCCGATGCGGCGCCGACTCCTTGACCTTATGGTCGGGGAGCCTGTCGCGTCTGAAACAGGTTCACCCGAACTCAAGACCATGGCGCCGTTTCATGAGGTTCGAACTCCCCGATCACCGAGCGTCAGAGAGGAAATGTCGGCGGCGGCGTCCCGCAGGCGAGGTCGAACCGGGATCGTGGGTTCAGACTGCCGGGAGGTCGACGCCCATCAAGCCAATCTCGATGCTCTCGAGACTTGGGACCAAGCGCCAACCAGCAAGCTACCATCACGCGTGGCCCTGCGAGCTCGATCGCGAAGCTCGCGGCTGCGAGCCTGACCGCACAGATGAAAGAAGGAACGCAAGGACATCACGTTCCGCGATCTTTAGTGCCATCTCGGCTACTGCTTGATCGAACATGCCCACCCGATAGGCGCCGGAAGGGGAGGGTTCCTCAAGCCGGCATTTCTTAAGTTTGGCTGGCAAGGGCAAGTTCCGCGAGGCTACAACTTCCGACTGCACTTAGCTGCCGATTTTCGTTGTCAATGGTCATTTACGGCCATAACCGTGACGCTGCCCGTATGACCAGTTCGACGCCCCTTTATCAATCGAGGAGGCGCGAGATGCTTTTGGCCATACCAGGCACAGATATCCACCCGCACGCCGCTCCGATGGAGCGTGCCTGTCAGTTTCGCCACAAGATCTTCGTCGATGACAGGGACTGGTCGGATTTGGACCAGGCCGGCTGCAATCACACCGTTCATCGCATCTGCCTGCGCGACGAAGACATCGTCGGATACCAGCGGCTGCTGACGACAACCCGGCCCATTCTCCTAACTAATAACCTTGCGGATCTGTGCTGGAAGCGGCCACCGACTGACCAGCGGACATTCGAGCGGACACGGTTCTGCGTAGCGCCCGGCTGGCGCGACACGCGGTCAAAGGGAGACGAGCCCTTGCTTGAGCTGGCACAGGGGGTCGTCGAATGGGCGCTGGCACACAGGGTCGGCACCCTCGCAGTCGCGATCGACTGGCGCCTCGTGGTCATCGCGATGCAGTTGCGCTTCTTCGTACGGCCGTTGGGCTTCCCGAAGAGAATTGGGCGAGACGAGGTCGTGGCCCTGCGGATGTCGTTCGATCGTGAGACGCTGCACACGATCCAGGAGGCGAGGGGCCCCAAGGCATCTGTGCTGCGCGAAGCCGCACTCGCCACCGCGGCGTGAGCGCACGGCATCTACGCAATGGTGTCACTATGATTCGGATTCCCGATGCGAAGGTGGTCGCTCAGGAACTTCACGCTCGCTATGAGCATATCCGGGCGATCACGCTGATCGGACGCGTCTCGCAGAAGGCGCTATTTGGAGGGCGACCGGACGAGGTCATGTTCTGGGCGCTTGTCTTCGCACATTACTGTGGCGGCGATCTGTCTCCAGCTGTTGAAAGCGAGCTCGACGCCTTTGAGCCATTTATCCTGCGCGGTCCGTCTCAATGGAGTTGACGGAAGCAGCTTTTTCCACGCCGATGTGGTTCGCGATACTTTTCATGCGCGCTGCCAGCCACTATCGCCGGGCAGCAATCAACCGCGAGGATATCGTGTATCAAGTGAAAGCCGTTGCGCGAGGCTCAAAGATGTCCAATCGTGCCACCTCCGCCAGCGATGCATTGCGCCTGTTACGACAGATGCAGGCCGGCTCTGGCGTGACGTCCTGCGCGGTGTTCCAGAAAGGCGTCCTCGTCAGCCAATCCGAGTTCGAGCTGGCAGCTCGCCGCGAGCCATGAAACTCGGCTGAGCCAATTCAGCCCCGCGATCTTGAAAAGCGCAGGCGCGCGCCCGATTTGACATGCGATTGGTGCATAGCGGTAGCGGGTCCTGTTGCCTTGCAAAATCACCAGCCCAGGTCGATATCGGACGCACGGTTGTTTTGAACGGGCTCCGCCATTTCCTCCCGGCGTCGACCCCGTCCCAGCCGTTCCCCTCTGAGATATTCGGCGTGTCGCCGGGTTCTCAAACTTTCAAGCCGGCTCCCCAAAGGGACGCCGGCCTCATTTGTTCAAACTTCGCTTGGATCAGTTTCAGACATCCGTCGGCCCAACGATGACCGAAGCGTCGCCGGGGGAGGGCGGGTTCGCCGCGATCCCCGTCGAGGTCGGATAGTCGCCGGGGCTGGTCGGGGTCTGGACACAGGCGGTCGACTGCTGGCCGGTGAAGCACGAGGCATCGTAGCCTGCGCCTTTGATCATATAGGAGCAGACGCTGACCAGGTTGCCGTCCTTGACGTTGCGAGCGTTGCAGTCGCCATTCGCAGCATAGTTGGCGAGCTTCCCGCCTTTGCCACAGCCGAACTGGCAGGCGAATAGAATTGCGGACTGGTCGATCATGGCACAGCGGCCACCATGACAGACTTGCTGGCCAACAAGCGAGGTCAGGCCGTTTCGCTCGGCCTGCGACCAGGAATCGCGCTCATATTTCGACCAGGCGGCGACCTGCGCCTGCGGGTCGTTGAGGAAACTCTGCGCCTCCCCCTTATAGTAGCGCTCGAAGGTCCCCGGACAGAACTGAAACGCCCCGAGACAACGTGCTTGGTTGACCGAGCCAAAATTTCCCTCCGAAGCTGACACCTTGGCAGCAAAGGGCGCACAGTTCGCCGGCATGCCGGCCGCGACGAGGCTTGCGGCGGACTCGCCGGCGAGGGCCAGGGTTGCCGACAGGCTCAAAGCGAGCCCGCCTTCGAACAGTGTCCGTCGAATGCGCAAGCGCGCCATCACGGCTTGCTCTCATCGATGTCGAAGCTGAAATCATCATTGAGAAGCTTTTTGCCGTCTTGGCTCAGTCGGAAGGGATGGCGCTCGTATTCGGCTTGCTCGGCCGATTTCGGGAGCCCTGCAAAGCGCGGATCGTTCGGCGGAACGACCTGGTGCATCATATCGTCGACCAGGACGATACGGCGGCCGTCGGATTCGAGGCGAACCAGCCTGGTCGGGCAGACGCTGGATGAGCAATCCTCGTTCCAGATCTGCGAGACGATCAGGCTGCCGGCCCCCGATCGCATCTCGTAGTTGAAGATGCTCGCCTTGCCGCCAGCGAAGGCATCGCCCGTCCAGATGCCATCCGGATCGGCCCGCACATCGCGGCGGGCCGAATTGAAGGTGAAATTCGCCTCGGCCGCTTCTGCGGAACCCGCCATCAGCAGATATGCAATCGAGAGGGCGATCCCGGAAGGCAGATGAACTGGCATGGCAATCCCTTTCTGATGCGGCGGGGAGGGGAGGAGGGAATGGTCATTCTCGACCGAGCGGGACATTGAACGAACAACCGTCGGGCGCCTGATGACTGACGACCAGCCCAAGCTTCAGAGTCTTGCTGGCGACGTCGTAGGCGCCATAAGCCGCTGCCATCTTGGGATTGAGCGTCGTCTCCGGGACGGGCTCGATGAAGCAGGCTTGTCCCGCTTCCATGGTCCGGACCTGCAGACCGTCGTAGATCGCGACGCGCATCGGGCAGAGCTTGACGACAATGGCCGCATTGCGGTCACGCGCCTTTTCCTTGCAGCCGAGCGCCGTGTTCAGGATGCTGAGCACGACGGAGCGCTTCGCGCTCCAGATCACGAAATGCGCCTCTGTCGCTGGAGCATTTGCGTCGACGAAGCGCCGATCGCCACGCGCCCGATAGGCGGCGTTGTTGGCGTCGATCTGATCCTTCCAGATATCGGCGTAAGTCGCATTGCGCGGCGTCGGCCGCTGAAGGTCGGAATAGGCGAGAGGACGCCAGGCGCCCGGATCCGGCGTAAGCGCCTGGGCAGGGAGCGGCGCAGCATCCGCCGGTATCAGCAGAAGTCCGAGCAGGATCGTCATGGGGCGCCCACGAGGCGGCCCAATCTGACGCCCCCGCTCGCTACTAGCTCCTTTCTCGATGAGGTCCGAACCAACCACCTCCGGCCTCCTACTGGTAGCGAGCGCGGCCGGGCAGCCACCACCAGGGATCACGGGGCGAGCCCTCCCAATCCCGCCATGCGACGGGCGCGCGCGGCGGGGCGACCGGCTGCATCGTCCAGAGCGAGCGGTGGAAGTAGAAATTCACCGTCTCGCGCCGCAGCCGCCGGCCGTCACCGTCGAGCAAGTCTGTCGCGCAGTGAACGACGGGGCCGCGATAGCGGGTCACCCGCGCAGTCTGCGCGTCGAGGGCGCCCGGCTTGCAACCGAACAGGCGCACTGCCGAAGTATGCGACCAGCCTGGAGCGGCCGCGCTGATCAATCGGAGATAGGCGGCGTTAGCGTCTGTTTGCGTGGGGTAAGGGAAGCGCTCCGTCAGGATCGGCGCAAGGGTCCAACCATCGGGCGCATATTCGAGCCTTCCGGGAACGACGCGCGCCGGCGTCTGCAATGCGTGCCGTCCCACGGCCGATATCGTGGCGATCGATGGCACCGGCTCCGGAGCCGATGTTGAACATCCAGAGAGCGCCATCGGGAGCGCGATGATGAACCGCACCGAGCGCAGCGTCATGGCACATTCCCGCGCCCAACGGCCCGAGCCCCGTCGGGCTGGCGCGCGCGCCAGTCCCAGGGCATCTCGAACGTGCTCGACCACAGGCCGCGGTAGGCTTTGCGCGCCTGCTGTTCAGCCTGGCCATAGCTCGGCGGGACTGCCGGATCGTCGCTAGCTGCGGGAGCCAGAACCGCGACGCCCTCGCGCAGCATCGAAGCTGCGAGATCCGGATGATGGGCGGTGGCGCAGCGCGCGAGGCGCTCGTCCCCCTCTTCGCGGATCACAGCGCAGGCGAGCCAGCGGTTGAGGGTCGCGTTCACCAGCCAGGCCGCGGCAACTGTCCCGCAGGGCCAAGGCTGGCGCGCCAGAGTCGCGATCTGGCCGGGCGCGCAGCTCTCTATGCCGTAGAGCCGAAACTCCGCCTTCGTCTCGATGTCGCGGAAGCGGGTGCCGTCGATGACCTCGACCCGCAGCGGTGGCGACTGCGCCGGCAGCTTCGGACGATAGGTTCCGGTGCTCGAGGCCGGCGCCAAGCACGGCGCGACAAACGCGAACGCGCTGAGGCAGCCGACGACGCCGGCTTCACGCAGCCGCGTCATCGCGGGATTCCCATATCGAGCTCGAGGCTGCAATCTGAAGTCTCCTGATGGAACGATCAGCGTGGTGACGGCATGCCGGCCGAGGGGGCGCTGCCTTCGCGCAAGGCGCGCAGGATGATGGCGTTCGGATCGGGGAGATCGGGAAAGGCCCAGAGCCCGGCGCGAGCTTGTTGGGCGACGCGCTGGGCCACGAGATAGGGTTCATGCACCGGCTTGCCATCCGGGTTCAGCGCGGCAAAGGCGAAGCCCGTGGCGATCAAGGCGGTGCCAAGATCGATCCGGGAGCCGGTACCCGATCCTTCGCTGCGCGTGGCGACGCAGAAGACGAAGACCGTGCGGCTCTGTGGCTGTGCGGCCGCGTCATAGCACTGCGGTTTCAGATCGCGCGTCAGCGCGACCAGCATGGCAAGCGACGCTTCGCCGCAATCTCGGTGGATGCCGCGAGCGTTGGTGAAGCTGGTGCCGCGCAGACAGGACTGCACGCCGTAGAGGCGATAGGTCGTGGCCGCATCCGACCAACTGTCGCCGGTGAGATACTGAGCGTGCGCCGGAACCGGGAACCAGCGTGACGCCGTCTGCGCCGACGCACTGGCGATCGCAAGGATCGTCATCGCGATCGCGACGATTCCCGTTCGCCTCATCTCAATAGCCCTGCAGCGAGAAGTAGAAGCGCTGGACGCCGTTCGCCGTGGTGATCTCGACGAAGTGAGGTTCGCTGCGAATCGCGCGCGGGGTCGTCGGATAGCGCGTGCGGCAGCCCGCATCCGTTGAGCAGTCCTGCTGCGGCTTCGACAGGTCGGCGCAGAGATTGCCGTTGGACGCCTCCGTCGGTGTTGCTGCGGCATCGTCGCTAGGTTGGACGGGCGTCTGGCCAGCGGGGCAAGTCTGATAAGCCTCATAGCCAAGCCCGCCGGTGCGGGCCTCCGGGCAGCTCGGCCAGCTCCCGCCCTTGGCGAGAATCCGGAACAGAGTCTGCATCACCGGCACGCAATAGGGGACGCTTGGCCAGCCGGGCGAGGTCGCGGCCGAGCAGAGCAGCACCTTGCAGCCGAAGGAAGCGTCCTGCGCGGCGGCCGGTCCCGCCAAAAGCGGTCCGAATGCACTTAGCACCACGATCCCCCAAGCAGCTCTCGCTCTCATCGTTCCTCCGTGACCGGGGTTGACCGGCTCATGCCAAAGCGGCTACCACATTCACAACATCTATTCTAATAGATATTAGATTGAAAGAGCCAAGAGATGCGGATTCCAGGCCTGGCAGTCGGACTAGGGATCATCGCGACTGCTTTCGTGGGCGTTCGCGCGCAGGATCGTCCGCAGCCGCGCCTGGCCACCGTCGACGCGTCGGGGCGTGTTATGCCGGTGGCGCCGGCGCCCGCTCAGCCTACACAAGGCGATAAGGCAGGGCGGATGCCAGCCTGCTCGACCGATAAGCCGCTACCGCCCGAGGAGGCGCGCGCGCTGGTGACCCGTGTCGCCACCGAGGAGGAGTTTTATCCCGACTTCGTGCTCGCGGTCGCCAAGATCGAGAGCCGCTTCAATTCGGTGGCGCTCTCCGAGAAGGGCGCCTTCGGGCTGATGCAGCTCATGCCGGAGACGGCAAAACGCTTCCAGGTCGATCTCTGCGATCCGGCTGGCAATGTCCGCGGCGGTGTCCGCTTCCTCCGCGCCCTACACGAGAAGTACCGCAATCCCTTCTATATCCTCGCCGCCTACAACGCCGGCGAGGAAGCGATCGAGAAGAACCGCGGCGTTCCGGCTTATCCGGAGACCGTGCGTTACGTCGCCGAGGTCATCAACGACTTCTACGCATTGCCCGCGCCCGGTCGCGCAGTCGCCGGCAAATCCCCGTCAAAGGCACCGCCAGGCGCTGGCTGGAACGACGGTTTCGTCATGCACATCGACTGAAGAGGAGCTCCCATGAAGGTCTCGATCTCTCGCGCCGCTGCGATCGGTTGTTTGCTCGGCCTCGGCGCCAGCGAGGCGTTCGCCCAGGCTGGCACCCTGCAACCGGTCCAGTCCACCTTGCAGCAACTGGTCTCGACGATGACCGGCCCGATCGCGACCTCGCTCGCGACGCTCGCCGTCATCGCCTGCGGCTTCTTCGCCTGGACGGCACGGCTGACCTGGGGCATCGCCGGCAGCGTCATCTTCGGCATCGTCCTGGTCTTCGGGTCGGCGCAGATCGTCCAGTTCTTCCAGTCGGCTGTCGGCCAATGACCGAAGCCGAGCTGGAGGATCCGTTGATCACGCCCTTGGTCAAGGGACTCACGCGAGCGCCGACATTGATGGGCGTGCCTTACATGTACTTCATGCTGAACGGTGTGGTGACGAGCGTCTGCTTCCTCGTCTCGCACAATCTGCTGATGCTGCTGGTGGCGATTCCGTTGCATCTGCTTGGCTTCGTCATGACGGTGCGGGATGATCGGATCTTCGAGATCCTCTTCGTCAGATCCGCCAGGTGCCCGCCTCGCTCGCGCTCCTTTTGGAGTGCCGACAGCTATCGCGTGTAGGGCGAGATGGTCGCCCGCGCCCTTCTCGACGAACTGACTTTCGGGGCGGTCTCGCGGCGCGAGCGGCCGGTCAGCTCACATGTACCCTACACCCGACATGTCGACGATCACGTCATCCGCACGCTCAACGGGTTGGTGCTGACCGTCTTCAAGCTCGAAGGCTATTCCTTCGAGACCTCGGACATCAGCGAGGTCAATGCGCACCTGCTCGGCCGCAACGATGTCGTGCGCACCTTGGCGAATTCTCGCTTCGCACTCGTCTCGCATATCGTGCGGCGCGAGATTCAGCCCCGGATCGACTCCAGCTTCGACAATCCGTTCTGCCGGGAGCTCGACGAACGCTACAACGCGGCGCTATCGAAACGGCGGATGTTCGTCAACGATCTGTACCTTACGATCGTTCGCCGGCCGCTACAGGGCCAGGCCGGCACCTTCGAATTCATGATGGCGAAGCTGCTCGGCCGCACGGACGAGGCGGGCGCGTCGGTCGCACAGCAAACAGCGCTCACCGAGCTGCGCGATGTCGCGACCGCCGTCCGCGCGAACCTCTCGGGCTACGGAATCCGGCAGCTCGGCGTCGTCAGTCGCGGCGACGTCTGGTTCTCCGAACCGCTGGAATTCCTGGTCCAGTTGCTGAACGGCGGCCAGCCGCGGCCGATGCATCTGCCGCGCATGGATCTGGCGGATGCGCTGGCAATGAAGCGCATCTTCTTCGGCCGCAACGCGATCGAGCTCCGTGGCGCCGGCCCCGCCGACACGCGCTTCGGCGCGATGGTCTCGATCCGGGAATACCCGGCCCAAACCGGCCCCGGCTCCTTCGACAATCTCCTGCGGGTCCCGCACGAGTTCATCGCGACGCAGAGCTTTGCGATCGTCGACCGGCCGGAGGCGGCCAAGCAGATCGAGCGCGTCTCCCGCCAGGTCGACATGTCGGACGAAGCCGGCTCGATCGTCGCCGAGCATCTCGACGCAGCGCGCGACGAGCTCCTCGCCTCCGAGGCGATCTATGGCGAGCACCACATGACCGTGATGTGCCTTGGTCGCGATCTTGCCGAGGTGGGCGCGGCAGTCACGGCGATTGGGGCTGCACTCACCGATCGCTCGGTCACCTGGGTGCGCGAGGACCTCAATTGCGAGCCGGCCTTCTGGGCCCAACTTCCAGGGAATTTCGCCTATATCGCGCGCAAGTCGATCCTCTCGTCGAAGAATTTTGCGGGACTGACCTCCCTGCACAACTATCCGAGCGGCCGGCCAGCCGGCAATCATTGGGGACCGGCGATCTCGGTCTTCGAGACGACCTCGCAGACGGCCTATTATTACAACCACCATATCCGGGACATCGGCAATTTCACCGTGGTCGGCCCGACGGGCTCGGGCAAGACGGTGTTCCTGTCCTTCATCGCGGCGCAGACCCAGCGGATCGAACCGCGGCCAAAGCTCGTCTTCGTCGACAAGGACCGCGGCGCCGAGATCTTCATCCGCGCGCTCGGCGGCCAATACGAAACACTCGTCCCGGGCGAGGCGACCGGCTTCAACCCACTCTCGCTGCCCGATACCGCACCCAACCGCGAATTCCTGTTCGAGCTCTTCGCCTTCATGCTGCGGCCGGCGAATGGCGGCGAGCTCTCGGCCTCCGAGGAGCAGGTGATCCGCAACGCAATCGCGGCCTCGCTCGGTGCCGGGCCCGAAGGGCGGACGCTGAAAGCCTTCTCGACCCTGCTGCGCGGCCGCATCCGGGCAGGGGAGGGGGATCTGCTCGCCCGGCTCGAAAGCTGGATGCGGGCCGACCAGCGCGGCTGGCTCTTCGACAATGACGAGGACCGGTTCTCGATCTCGAGCGTGTTCGGCTTCGACATGACGCGGGTGCTCGGCGATCCGGTCATCCGCACCGCGGCGCTGATGTACATCTTCCATCGGACCGAGGAGCTCTTGACCGGCGATCCGGTCATGATCTTCCTCGACGAGGGCTGGCGCCTGCTCGACGACGATGTCTTCGCCTTCTTCATCCGCGACAAGCTGAAGACGATCCGCAAGCAAAACGGCATCATCGGCTTCGGCACGCAATCGGCGGCCGATATCGTTCGCTCGAGATCGTCGAACACGCTGATCGAACAGACCAGCACCAACATCTTCTTCCCGAACCCGAAGGCCGACGACGACAGCTACGCCCAGGCCTTCCGTCTGTCCGGCCGCGAGGTCGCGTGGATTCGTTCGACCGCCCCGGAAAGCCGCTCCTTCCTGATCAAGCACGGGCGCGACAGCGTGGTGGCACGGTTGAACCTCGCCGGCATGCCCGATCTCATCAAGGTCTTGTCCGGCCGGACCGAGACGGTGGCCGAGCTCGACGCGCTGCGCGCCCGCGTGGGTGACGACCCTACAATCTGGCTGCCGATCTTCCTCGGGAGGGAGGCATCATGAAACGGACGCACCTCATCGTCACGATGATCACGTTGCTCGGCGTGCCGCCGACGCTTGCCAATGTCCCCGTCAACGACGCCGCCCTACTGACGAAGCAATCGGAGACCGCCGGGACGACGGTCAAGCTCGTTCCGATCAGAAGTCAGCGCAAAGAGGCTAATAAGGGCGTCAAATGCGCCGTGACGACGGGCAAGAAGGCCAACGTCACCAACCCGACCGTGCAGCCGCGGAGCGGTGACGGTGCCCGCAAGATCCAGGCCTACAGCCCAGAGAGTTCCGTCACGCCCACTGCCGGTGCCAAGGGCGCGGCCCTCAACGACCAGACGCTCTTCCAGTCCGCTGGCAACGTCGTCGGCGGTCTCGATGCCAGCCGTTCGACCCTGCAGGCGGCGCAGAATGGCTTTCGCACGACGGGGCAGCAGATCGGCGCGACTGACACGGTGATGGCGGCCCTTGATGCAAACAGCTCGGCCCGGATCCAGAACAACCTCGCCTGGAACGAGGCGATCAACTCCACGAATTTATGGGTGACGGCGCTGAATGCCCTCAATCTCGCGCGCATCAGCGACGGAAGCCGTGCCGCCGGTGGGATGCGGGCAGGTAGTCCCGACCACCCGGCGTCAACGGGAACGGTCTGTCCCGCTGGCACGGCCGGTTCAGGGAGCGCGCTCGATCCCTGTCGCTCCACGTCGAACTGTCCGTCGCCGGAAGCCGGCACCTCAGGCGATCCGGCCTGTGTCACGCCACGCTATGTCGATACCGCTGGCAACGTCCTGTTCTTCCTCGAGCAGACCCAGAACGCGGCCACTGCCGCCAGCAACCGATAAGGGAGAGATCGATGCGCCTCCGCTTGCTGCTCTCAGGCCTTGCGATCGCGATTACCAGTCCGGTCTTCGCGCAGGTCCCGACCCGTGACGGTGCCAATCTCATCAAAGCCCAGGAAATCGCTTCGACGACACGGCAGATCCTCACTGCCGACCAGCAAATCATGCAGTTCACGCAAAAGACGCTGGCCGCCGTCACCGGGGATCGCTCGTCTCAGGCGCAAGGCTCGCTCGCGCAGATGGCGCTCGGCGGTGGCTTCTCCATGGGGTCGGCCCCCTCGCTCGGCTCGGTGATCTCGGGCGGGACGCTGTCTTTCGCCGGAATGGGTTCAGGATCGCAGAATATCGTCTCGACTCTGATCAACGGGCTCCAGCTCGTACAGACGATCACCGGGATGGTGAGCGGCAAGACCCATCCGGTCGACACCGCCTACAAGAACTCCGTGAACGTCGCGGCGACCCTGTCGGGCCTGATCGATTCCACGCAAGGCGCTGTGAAGCAGCGCTCGCAAGCCTTCACCCAAGGCGGCCAGGAGATCGGAAAGGCCCAGGATCTCAAGGGCAGCGTCGACCAGAACACCCAGGTTCAGGTCCAGACCGGCCAGACGATCAACGAGCTCACCGGTACGGTCAACACCGCGGCGGCTGCGGCCAACCAGGCCAATCTCGATCGTCTCGCGGCGGAATCGGCCGTCGCGCGCGCCATGAAGTTCACCCAATGAGGGCCCGATACCGGCAAGATCGTTCTGTGGTGTCTTGGCGGATTGGTCGTCGCCTTCGTCGCGGCTGCGATCGGCTCTTCGGCAGTCCCGTCGAACCGCCCGGCAACACCCGATACCCAGCAAAGTTCGGACGATGCGGCAAAGGCAGCGTCCCGCGCCATGCCTTCACACAGCCGAAGGCGCCGGTGCCGTGATCCTCGCGCGCAGGCTGACGACCCTCGCGCTGCTCGCAGGCCTTCTCGGCGGCTGCGCCTACAAGCCGCTGAAGGCGCCGTGCTCGGCCGACGAGGACGCGGCCTCGATCGCATCCCGCGAGGGCGCCCCATCACTGCCGCTGGCCGCGTTCACCTCACTCACACCCTGCGGCCCGATGCGGCCGATCTGAGGACGACGATGGCCAAGTCCTTCAGCGTCACCACGCTCCTGCAATCTGTCGATCAGATCGGCGAGACTTACGTCTCGAGCGCCTACCAGGCTTTGGCGAACGCCGCGACCTCTGGCGGCGCCACCAGCGTCGCCGGGCTCCTGCTCACGCTCTATGTGATCTTATGGGGTGTCGGCATCTGGCAGGGAACCGCGACCGGCGGCCCGGCCGACCATGCCTTCCGGCTGTTTCGGGCCTTCCTGATCTACGCGCTAGCGACGAGCTGGAGCGACTTCCAGACCCTCGTCTACGACGCGATGAACAGCGGCCCCTCAGCCATCGGCAACGCTCTGCTCAGCGTCGTCACCACCGCCAACAACACCGGTACCTCGGCGAACCTCACCTCGGTCAACGGCGTCCAGAATGCCCTGCAGAACATGTGGGACACGACGAACAGCGCCACCGAAGCCTTCCTGCAGAATGCCGGCATCACAAATTGGGGACCCTACATCTTCGCCGCCGTCTTCTATGTCGCGATGGCGATCCTGATCGGCTTCGCGATCTTCCTGATCATCCTCTCGAAGATGTTCATGTGGCTGCTGCTCGCGCTCGCGCCGGTCTTCATCATCCTGCTGCTGTTCGGCGTGACGAGCCGCTTCTTCAGCGGCTGGCTCGGCGCGATCGCGCAGTATTTCGTGGTGCAGATCCTCGTCTACGCCTTCCTCGCCTTCTACGTCTCGCTGATCCAGCAATCGATCGATGCGCTGAACGGCGTCGCCGGCAGCAAGTCCGCGACCTGGGCGACGATCGGTCCGGTCGTTCTGCTCGCCATCATCGGCATTCTGCTGCTCGCTCAGATCAACAACGTCGCCGCGGCGATCGCCGGCGGCGTTCCTGTCCACGCGCCGCGGATCGGCGCCGTGCTCGCGACCGCGACAGGCTATCGCCTTGGCCTCGCCGCCAACCGGACCCGGCTCGATCTGCGCAATCCGTTCAGACCAGCCTCGCTGTCGCGGCGCGAGGAACTCACCGCCCGTCAGCGTGCCCGCGTCGGCTTGCGCGCGGGCTCCTGGGCCGAGACCCCCGAATTCCGCCGGCTCGCCGACCAGATTCGCAATCAGGCTGCCGCGCCCGGAACCGGCGAGCGAGGAGGGCGGTCATGAGCGAGGTCACCGCATCGGAATCACCTCGGGTCGATCCGCGCTATTACGCCGAGGGCGCGACCTGGGAACATGATCTCGCCCGCCGTAATCGGAATTCACGGGCCCTCGCCTGGATCGTCGCCGCGGTGATGACCGTCGTTGCCGTCGTCGCGCTCGGGCTGCTTGCCTTGCTCGTGCCGCTCAAGACCTACGAGCCCTATATGGTCGTGGTCGACAAGACGACGGGCTTCGTCGAGGTCAAGCGTCCGATGGCCGAGGGCGCGCTGACGCAGGACGAAGCCGTCACCATGTTCAGCGTCGTGCGCTATATCAAGGCGCGCGAGACCTATGATCCGCGTGCACTCAAGGACAATTTCGACCTCGCCCAGCTGCTCTCGGCCGGCGACGCCTCGCGCGAACTCACCGAGATCTATTCGCCGGCGAATCCGAACAATCCGGTCAAGCTGTTCGGCTCGAACACCGAGGTTGCCGTCACCATCAAATCGGTGACCTTCCCGAACCACCGCACGGCCCTGGTGCGCTTCTCGACCGATCAGAAATCGGCGACCAACATCCTGACCCGACACTGGGTCTCGCTCGTGCGCTTCCGCTACACCGCGACACCGATGCGCAACCAATGGCGCTTCGACAATCCGCTCGGATTCCAGGCACTCGAATATCGCCGCGACCAGGAGACGGCTCCGTCACCGGGCACGGCAGGGAGCCAGCCGTGATGCGGCGCACTCTGCTCGGCCTCGCGATCACAGCTCTGACGATCTCCGCAGCCTTCGCCGAGGCGACGCCGCGGCCTGGCCGGATCGACGCCCGGATCCGTGACGTCACCTATAACCGCGACAATGTCACGGCGATCGACGCGAGCTACGGCACCTCGACGATGATCCAGCTTCAGTCCGACGAGAAGATCGAGACGCTGGCGCTTGGCGACGCGATCGCCTGGAAGGTCGAGCCCAACCGCAAGGGCGACATCATCTTCGTCAAGCCGGTCGAGAAGAACGCCCTGTCGAACCTCAATGTCGTCACCACCAAGCGCGTCTATGTCTTCCTGCTGCGCTCGAACACGCACCCCGCACAGGACCAGACCTACGCCGTGCGCTTCCGCTTCCCGGATGACGAGGCCGATGCGCGTCTGCTCGCAACCGCCAAAGATCGCGCGGCCCATCCCAATCTCAAGGCCCTCAACATCGCCAACGCCAATAGCGACTATGGCTATAAGGGCGCCTCGGCCAACAAGCCGATGACGGTGTTCGACGACGGGACCAAGACCTGGTTCCGCTTCGAAGGCGAGACGCCGGCGATCTACATCGTCGACGGCGACCGCAACGAGAGCCTGGTTAATTTCCGAACGGAAGGCCCTTATGTCGTCGTCGACAAGGTCGCGGCGCAGTGGACGCTGCGCAATGGCCAGGATGCGACCTGCATTTTCAACCGCCGCCGCACCAACCTGCACGAGCCCACGGGGCTCGAGCCCTACGCGCCGCAGCGCATCGGCGCCACCGGCAAATGAGGAGAAGCGATGCCGAGCGCTGACGACTATCGCGCTTTCGAGCTGGAGGCCGCGGCCGCGACCTCGGTCGCCCGCGGCCGCACCGTGCTCGGCCGCCTGCTTACGGTCGGCATTCCGGCTGGAGCGCTCGTCGTGGCCGGCTGGCTGCTTTATCGCACGACCAATCAGCGCCCGACCATCATGACCACGCCAGACAAGGAGGAGTTTACGACGACGCAGTTTCCGGCGCCGTCGCTGTCGACGCCGCGGCCCCAGACCGACCAGGGCACGATCGTCATCCCGCAAGCGCCGGTCGAACCGCCGGCTCCTCCGCCACCACCGCCCCAGACGATCCAGCCGCCACCCGCGCCCGAACCTCCCCTCCCGACCGCAGCGGCTAACGACGACGAGGCGCGCCGTCTGGCCGAGTTCGAACGCCAGCGGCTGGCGGAAGAGGAACGCCGCAAATGGGAGCGTCTGCGCGCCCCGCAGGTGATCTCGGACAATAGTGCGACGGCCGCCGGTGCCGGGAATCTTGAGAGCTCATCGGGAACCGCGACGGCCGCAGACGATGATCCCAATCGCCGCTTCCTCGCCTCGGTGTCGGCCGCCGGCGTCGATATCTCGCGCGCAACCAGGAACAATCGGATCGATGCGTTGGTCGCCCAGGGCACGCTGATCCGCGGCGTGCTGGAGACCGCCGTCCAGAGCGACCTGCCCGGCATGGTGCGTGCCGTCGTTACCGAAAATGTCTGGTCGTACGACGGCCGACGCATCCTGATCCCGGCCGGCAGCCGGCTCGTCGGCGAGTACAAATCCGGCCTGACCCGCGGCCAGACCCGTGTCTTCGTCGTCTGGACACGATTGCTGCGTTCCGACGGCGTCTCGATCCAGCTCGGTTCGAACGGCACTGACGATCTCGGCCGGGCCGGCAGCGCCGGCACCGTCGACAACCATTATCTTGAGCGCTTCGGCGCGGCGATCATGCTGTCCCTCGTCGGCGGCGCCGCGCAGTTCCTCAGCGGCTTCGGCCAGAACTACGACAGCACCGGCAATGGCACGGTCGTCACCACGACCGACCCCGTCACTGGCGCGGTCACGCAGACCCAGACCGGCGTCGGGCAGAACCAGCTCTCCCTGCAGGCGAGGCAGATCGCCGCCCAGAATGTCTCGCAAACCTTGACCAACATCGCCCAGGAGGCGCTCAAGAATTCGATCAACATCCCGCCGACGATCCATCTCGACCAGGGTATCCGGATCATCGTCTTCGTCCGGCGGGATCTCGATTTCTCGTCCCTTTATCCCGATCCGGTGAAGGAGGCGCTGCGGGAGCTCAGGCGTGAGCGCACCATCCAGAAACCTCACGGTCTTCCTTGACCGCGCGCTTTCGCCTCTGCGGCCTTGGCTGGACGACGACCAGGTCGTCGAGATCTGCGCCAATGGCCCGGGCGTGATCTGGGTCGAGCGCTTCGGCCAATCCGCGATGGAGCGTCACGACGTTCCGCAACTGACCGAGCAGGCGATCCGCCATCTCGCCGAGCGCATCGCCGGCCATTCCGGGCAGAGTGTCAACGAGGAGCACCCGCTGTTGTCAGCGGCACTTCCGACTGGCGAACGCTTCCAGGGCGTCATTCCGCCGGCGACTACAGCTGGCGGTGCCTTCGCCATCCGCAAGCAGGTGATCAAGGAGATGCGACTCGACGATTACCGCAAGCTCGGCTCGTTCAAGCAGGTGGAGACGGCCGGGGAGGGGTTTCTGACCGAAGCCGACCAGGCGCTCTGCGAGCATCTCGATGCGGGACGGATCGAGGATTTTATCAAGCTCGCCGTGGTCAGTCGGTATTCGATCCTGCTCTCCGGCGGCACCAGCTCAGGCAAGACCACCTTCCTCAACGCGATCCTCAAAGAGGTTCCGGCCGACGAGCGGATCATCACCATCGAGGATACCCGCGAGGTCAGGCCGATCCAGCAGAACTATCTGCCGCTGATCGCCTCGAAAGGCGACCAGGGCGAGGCGCGCATCACCGTCGAGATGCTGCTGCAGGCGTCGCTGCGCCTGCGCCCCGACCGGATCTTCCTCGGCGAGATCCGGGGCGCGGAGGCCTATTCCTTTCTCCGTGCGATCAACACCGGCCATCCCGGCAGCATCACCACGGTTCATGCCGACAGCCCCACCGGCGCCTTCGAGCAGCTTGCACTCATGGTGATGCAGGCCGGGCTCGGCCTGAAGCGCGAGGAGATTATCGCCTACATCAAGTCGGTCCTGCCGATCGTGATCCAGCAGACCAAGATCGGCGGCTGGCGCGGCACGTCGGCGATTTATTTCGCGCGGATGGCGGAATGGCCCAAGGAGCGCCAGGGAGAGGAGGGGGGCCATGGCGCGCATCGTCGTCTATAGGATCGGCATTGCCATCCTGGCGCTGATTGCCTTCTGGCTGCTCTGGGGCCTCGCCTATGAGGTGGTTGTTGGCCTGCGCTGGGCGCCGTCGCGGTTTCCGAGCGAAGGATCGCAGCGTTGGGCCTTGCTTCGGATGCAGAACGCCGACCGCTCCTCTGATTTCGCCTTCATCGCCTGGCGGCACTTCCATGAGCGGCTGATCTTTCCGCCGACCCGCACCGAGGCGCTGATCCGTGCCGGCTATGCTGCCGGCGCCGTCGTCGCGCTCGGTGTCGGCCTCGTCGTCATCGGGCTGATCAATCGTCGGCAGATGCCGTTTGGCGCGGCCCGCTTCGGAACCTTCATGGAGGCCGCGAAACAGGGCCTCACCGCCAAAAGAGGCATCATCCTCGGCACGCTGAACGGCGTCACCATCCGCTCGGACGAGCCGGCTCATATCCTCGTCGTCGGACCGTCCCGGTCGGGCAAGGGCACCGGCTTTGTGCTGCCGAACGGCTATCTCTGGCAGGGCTCGGCCGTGTTCTTCGATCCAAAGCGCGAGAATTTCGAAGCCCTCGCCGGCCACCGGCAGCAGCAGGGCAACAAGGTCTTCATGTTCTCGCCGGGCTCACCCGATACCCATCGCTACAATCCGCTCGATTTCGTGCGCCGCGACGAGCGTATGGCAACGGACTGCCTTGTCGTCGCGAGCTTTGTTATTCCCGAAAAGGCCGACGACACTTGGGCCGGGGCAGGGCGCCTCCTGCTCTCGGCGCTGATCGGGTACGTACTCTCGTCGCCGCTGACGGCCGCCGCACAGCACATGCGCAGCGTTGCGCGCATGACGACGACCGGCAAGGACATCTCGACCGTCCTGCGGGCGATCGTGAAGACTGAAAGCGAGCATCTGCCGACCTGGGTCGTCGACAGCTTCAACCAGTACATCGCGCTCGAGCCGGAAACCCGCAACAGCGCCGTGTTCAACATCAACATGGCGATGAGCCTGTGGAACAACGGACTGATTTCGGCCGCGACCGAGACCTCCGACTTCGACATCCGCGCATTGCGCCGCTACCCGATGACCATCTTCATCGGCTGCAGCATCGCGGAACTCGCGATCTTCCGGCCGCTGATCCGCATCCTGTTCCAGCAGATCCACGACCTGCTGATGGAAAAAATCCCAGGGCCCGACGAACCGCATCAGGTCCTGCTCATGCTCGATGAGTTCTACCATGTCGGGCGGATGGACTCGCTGATCTCGAAAATCACGATCTCCGCCGGCTATGGCTTCCGCATGGCGATTATTATGCAGGACATCGCCCAGCTCGACGAACTCTATGGCCGCAACACCCGCATCACCACGGTCTCGGGCTCGCAGATCAAGCTGTTCATCCAGATCAACGACCTGGAAACCTCGGGATTCGTGTCGGAGATGCTCGGCGAGACCACGCAGATCTACAAGACGCCGGTCATGCGGCCCGGGCAGGGGGTCTTCTCGCCACGCGTCTGGGCACCGCACTACACGCCGCGCCCGCTCCGAAGCCCGCTCGAGCTGCGCGAGATGTCGGCGCGGCTCTCGATCCTGATGGTGAAGAACTCCCCATCGTTCGAGCTCACCAAGATTCGGCACTATCGCGACAAGCCGTATCGCCGGCTCTATGAGGCCGCGAAGGGGTCTCCACCCGCACTGCCGCGCCTCGATGGCTGGCTGGATAAGCCACTTGGCGGGACGATCAGCCCATCGGCGCATGCGCGGCAAAGCGAAACGGAGCAGCTCCCCAGAACCGCTGCAAAGGCCGAGCGGGCGGCCTCGGAGAGAGCACCGGCAAACTGGAAACCTCCGGATATGTCGCCAGTCACCATGACCAGCCCCACGCAGCGGACAGAGCCCGTCAAGGCCTCTGCACCTCGGGTGAGTACGAAGCCTTCCGGGGAATTGAGCCTCGGGACACCGCCGGCGCCGGTCGGCGAAGATTGCGATCTGCGCGGGATCATCGCGGCTGCCGGGGACGAACAGGAGGCGACCTTCGCCATAATGATGCAGGCTCTTGGCGAACCGTCTTCTACAAGCAGTTCCGTCGCTCAAGCTGCGGAAAACCTCAAGAGCCTGCAGCGCGGGTTTGGCGATGCCGACAGATCGGCCACTTGAGCTCAGACCGTACGATTAGCTCTTGCGGCCCGCACGCGCTCAGACTAAATTCGGTCTGAATTTAGATCGAGGCAGCCATGCGATACTCGGCCCAGGTCAAACCGATCAGCTATTTGAAGGCCAATGCAGCCGATATCCTTTTAAGCCTCGCCGAGAAGCGGGAGCCCATGGTGATCACGCAGAATGGCGAAGCCAGGGCCGTTATCCAGGACGTCGCCTCTTTCGAGCAGACGCAAGAGACGCTCGCACTGCTAAAGCTGCTAGCCATCGGCAATCAGGATATCGATGCCGGCAAGACCTCGCCCGTTCGCGGCGTTGTCGAAAGGTTGCGCGCAAAAGCGGCCGATCGTTGATGAAGGAAGGCCGCTTCGAGGTCGAACTGACGCGAGGCGCCGAAGATGACCTCGAATCCATTCACCGATACCTGCTGGAACACCGTTCAAGGGAGGCGGCCGAGTCGTTGCTCGACGCATTCCTCGAGAAAATCCATACACTGGAACACCACCCGGAGCGAGGTAGCTTTCCCAGGGTACTCGAGGTGCTGGGGGTTCGGGAATTCCGGCAGATTCTGCTCGATCCTTACCGCCTGATCTATCGCGTCAGCGGCAATAAGGTCTTTATCCTCGTTGTCGCCGATGGTCGTCGCGACCTACAAGCGTTGCTTGAGCGCCGCTTACTTGGTCGGTGAGATCGGGCTATGCTCCGCAGTTCTTCGAGCCCTTTTGCCGGATGCATATTGTTTGCGATTCCATGCGGTGGACGGCTACATCCAGCCCGCTCACGCACCGGAACCCAACAGACATGAAATCGCTTCTAGGTTCCATAAGATACCTTATGCGAATCTACATTTGCCAGAGAACAGATATTGGCGCTGCCCGTGTCGTAATTTCATGAATCCTGCATTGAGCGTTTTTTGATTCCTGCATTGGCCACCGCACATTCCCTCTCCGGCTAGGCCGGGAGGTCGACCCGGTACTTCCTGGCCCGCAGGTCGAAGGCGTCCAGGCCGCCTTCCATGATGGCGGTGATCGCTTCCCGGATCTCCGGCGTCTCGATGGCTCACCAAATTGAAGTTGATGCATATTGTTATGCCGACAAGGGGCAACCACGGCCAGACGTGTCTGGCCATGCAGAAATACACGCAAGCGGATCAGAGAATCGGCAGGGCTAGGGCGGTTCCGATCGCGATCACCAGCGCCACCCTGAGCCACATCGCGCGCAGGTTATTGGCCATCAACTTTTCCATCACGATCGCAACGCCCTCACCGCGCACCGCCGGCGACGGTAGCGGCGAATTTACGTTTCGTCACCTCCAGGAGAACATCATAAGCGAACAGATCCTCAGCTTCTTGCGCACCCTCGTGCAGAGCGCTGCAGGCGCCCTTGCTGCAAAGGGCTTCATCGATGCCTCCGGCGAGCTGGTGATCGTCGCCTTCGTTATGTGGGCAATCCCAACGGCCTGGAGCCTCTACGTCCGCCGCAAGGCCGGCCTTGTCGCATCGGCTGCCGTCTTGCCAGAGGTGACGAAGATCGTCACCACGGCCGATATCGCAACGACGGTCGATGATCCCGCGGTGACGACCCGCTGACGCGCCGCGACAGGAGACGACACCTATCAGGCCGCGCCAGACCGGTGATCGCCCCGGGGCATATGTCGGATGGTCGCAAAGTGATCGGGAAGAGCTGGGTATCCTGCGCACCCGCGTTTCTGGGATCGAGCGAGACATCCAGGATCTCAACCAGGCCTTCCAGACGCAATTCGGGGCATTGAACGGTGCGATCTCAGGGCTGGCGACCAAGATCGAGGAGCGCGGTCGGCCGCAGTGGACGATCATGATCATGTCGGCCGGCTTCCTGCTCGCGTTCATGACCTCGATCGGGACGCTTGCCTATCTGCCAATCCGCAGCTCCACAGAGCGGCTTGAGGTCGGGGTCGAGAAGCTGCGCGATGCCGCCGTCACACGCGGCGAGCTCGATGTGCGATCGGCGCGAACGCTGACGGACCTGTCGCGTCTGCGCGAAGATGTCCAGGCAGTCGACCGGGTGACCGTTGCTCGCGGTGAACATGAAGAGAAGTGGCGTGGCCACTACCGCCAGATCGAGAGCGTGCAGCGGCAGATCGACAATCTGGAGCGCTTCAACACCGACCTCGTCAGCGCGCGCGACTTCCTCAAGAACCTCGACGATCGGATGCGTACTTTGGAGCGACGCGGACCCTCGTGAGCTGCTGGAACCGGTTGATCCACAGCGCGTTCCAAAGGTCTCCTTGACCAAGCCAACTCAGCCCCGCTGGCACTGCCGGCGGGGCGTTTTCTTTTCAGCCAAAGAGACTGCTAAGGATTGAGGACTTGCCAGCACGCAAACCCGATCACGGCAACAGCTGCCGTATAGAGCCATCCAACAGGCACTGTCATATCGAGTCTCGAATTGCCGCGGCTACAAAGGTAACCCCCGTTCGTTCCAAACGGAATTGGTTCGTTCGGTGATGCTTACACGGTTGTGAACTGCTGTTCACATTCCCCTGGGCGGTGTCACTCGTGCACGTCCAATTTCAAAAACTTGAAAGCCCGATGCTTGCGCTAATTCCACCCCCGAGCTGACACCTTGGGGGAAGGAGATGCCATTTTCATCATTGACCGATCCCGTCAAGCTAGCTCGGGCGGGCGCGGCACTGGATGCTGCATTGGCTCAGATCAAATCGAGCATTCCTCAGGCGCACACTGAGCGAGAGCGGACGCGGCTGGCCTATATCGTGGCGAGCTTCGCCACTCTTGCCGAAGATCTGGCCCGGCGAGCTCTTGAACGGTTTCGACAAAGCCCCTGACGCCTTGCCCCGCTAGCACACTCGCGCGGGGCTTATTTGGTTCGGGCATGGGGTCTTAAACGAAACTCCAGAGCGTACGGCACCGCACGATGGCTGTTTCCCTGCACGTCACCCGGATCAAAGGACGTCGTAGCGAGTTCAGGTTGCGGCGCCCGGCTGGTCCCGAGCGCCACGCCCCTCGTCGATATGGCACGCTGCCCAGCCGCATCGTCGGCGAGGGGCTGTTGGGCTCCTCATGGCGGCTTTTTCTTTCCTCGTGACGTGCTAGCCTGAGCGCGGCGTCCCACCAGCGCCATGCCTCTCGCTGATCCAGTCGCTCCCCAGCACATGCCGGCGAGAGGCATCCATTTTAAGCCCCGTCGGCAACCCCGGCGGGGCTCTTTCGTCTTACTGTGGTGGGCGCACGTCCGCGTGCCGCTGATCCATTTTCGCGAGCGCGGATTGCAGTTTGGCCAAGGTCAGTGAATCGAAGAGCAGGTCGACGTCGGTGCTGCCATCGATCGCGAGCTTTATAATCACCCCCAGAAGCGGACGGCGCGGCATTCCTGGTAGAGGCCTGCCGGCTCAGTCTTGAAGGCATTATCGCCAAACGGCGCGACGCGCCCTATCGCCCCCGCCGCGGTGGTGACTGGCTCAAGATCAAATGCATCCAGTCGGACACCTTCCTTATCATCGGCTATGAGCCGTCCAGCGCGGCGCTTGGCGGCATCGGCCGGCTGCTGCTTGCGGCACATGGCAACTACGGCCTGGCCTATGTCGGCAGCGTTGGGACGGGCTTCACGAATGCGAGCGCAACCGCAATTCGCAAGCAGCTCGACCGGATCACTGCAACGTCGCCGCGGGGCTCGTGGCCTGAGCCGCAAGGGCGTCGTCTGCGTCAAGCCAAAGCTCGCAGCTGAGATCACCTATCGCGGCTGGACGCATGACGAAAAGCTGCGGCACGCATCGTTCAAGGGTCCCCGCGAGAAGGCCGACGAGGCAAAAATCTATAGGCTGCCCTAGTGGTGGAACTGTCTTTGACATCGACGGCCGGAAAAGGCGCCCAATGAATTAGCCGTTGTCTCCATGTCGCTTTGGACATGACCGTGCGCAACGCTCCCTGACGCGGAGCCGGTTAGGGAAGCGACTGAGAGCGCAGGAACTTCTGACCTGAGCGGGCGTTTCACTCGCAACCCCATGGTGTGTCAAAGTAAAAGGCCCCGCCAGCCTCACAAGCCGGCGGGACCGAATGTTTTGGCGCGTGACAACTCAGTGGCTTTGGTGTGCCCCGTTACTATCTCGATTATCAGGACAGCTTCCACGACCTGGTCGATGTGGATGGCAGGGAGTTGGATAATGATAGACACGCCGCGGTTGCGGCGCGATCAATGTTAGCTGGGCGTGCCTGCTTGGAAATTCTGAGGGGTACAGACGCGGTCATTTCCGTTCGCGTGCGGCGAGGGCCGACGCCACTCTTTTGCGTGAGGCTGGTCATCACCGAAGAGCGCATTTATCTCAATGGCTGATCCAGCCCGCTTGCTCTTCGGAGCGATTGGAGCAATTACGATCTGCGTGATGAAGCGGGCCAGATGCCGTCGTGATGCCGGCGGCAAGCTGTACGGGTCCACCGCCTAATGCTTCGCCTGGACCCCATCCATTTCGTCGCGAGCCAGGTATTTTGCCGTCACGGCCGGAAGATTGTCAGCAAGCCAAGATGCCATGGCTTCCTCTTCCCCCATAATGCGCGCACAAACGGCACTGGTCTCAGGATCGCCAACGGCGTCGGATGCCGTGATCAGGGTGCGATAGGCAGCAATCTCCATATGCTCGAACGTGTAGCCTGCCATCGAGCTCTTGATGATCTCATCTCCGACGAACGCGCCGCTCAATCCCTGGCCCATGGCCACGAACTTGGCGGTGAAATCTTTCACTATCGATGTGTCGCCGCCGCGCCTCTCGATACAGCTTTCAATTTGTGAAGCCTGTCGCTTAGTTTCGACTAGGTGTTCCTCGATTTTTTCTTTGAGCTCGGGATAATTTTCGATGCGGCCGGCTAAGGCCGACAGCATCGTGATTGCCTGCTGCTCCATCGCATGCGCGTCGCGCAGCCAGTCCATCAGATGATCTTCGCGATTAGTCATGGTCTTCGCTCCAATTGCGAGGGTAGTCGGGCCCGGCGCGGCATGGGAGGAAACCGGCGCGTGGCTGGCGATGCCGATGGCCACCATACGAGCGCTTCCGTGAACTCTGCTTTGCCGGAGCCTGACCTTGTGATGGCAATACTTGTTGGGGCCTGTCTGGTTCCACTCCGTAGTGGAACTACCGCGCGCTGGCCCTACGCCTCATTGATAACGCGCCGCCGGCAACGCGCTACGATCTAGCGGTCGCTGCCAACGGCTTATTCAAGGATGCGGAGGCTTGTCTGGTCTGCGCTGACCCTGTTCATACGCTGAAGCGGTACATTCCATGATTAATGCCCGCTTAGACATCTCGCTGGTTTCATTGAACGTCATGAGGCAAAAGGCGCGGTGGCTGATGCTGCTCACTTCATCAACGTAGCATTCGCAGAACAGCTCCCGTGGCACTTCATAGGGTAGCATCGCAGTGTCGAGGCAATCTTCCAGAGCCGCCTTATGACCCGGGCGTGTCCCAGCGTCCATATGCAGATGATCCCTAAACCCAGCGCTACGGAGATCAGGACCAGGGCGCCTTTATGCATTCTTGACCAACAGCTATTGAGGCTTGAGTAAGCAAGGCCTGCCGAGTGCCGCTCAACAGGCCTTGCACGCTATCGGGCCTCAGGCTGCCTTCGCCTTCGCGACGGCGGCTGAGTTCGTCGAGCTGCTGATCTGCGTCAGCAACTCATCGGTCTTGGTCTCCTCGGCGAGAGTTGCCTCAAGGAGGGCCACAGCGTCCTTGTGGCCGAGCTGCTGGGCCCATGATTTGAGCGTGCCGTAGCGGGTCATCTCATAGTGCTCGACCGCCTGGGCCGAGGCCACCAGCCCAGCATCGAGTGCGGGGCTGTCGGCGTAGTCTTCCATCACCGCCTTGCCTTCCTCGAGAATGCCGAGGATGGCGTCGCAGGTCTTGCCGCGGGGCGCCTTCCCGATCGCATCGAAGACACCGCTGAGACGCTCGACATGACCCTCGGTCTCGGTACGATGGGTCTCGAAAGCCTTCTTCAGCTCGGCAGAATTGGCGGCCTTCGCCATTTTGGGCAGTGCCTTCAGGATCTGCTTTTCGGCGTAGTAGACGTCCTTGAGCATGTCGTGGAACAGGTCATCGAGGGCTTTGGGCGTGTTCGTGGCCATGGGTCTCTCCGGGTTAGTGAGGGATGTTTAGGTTGGTGATCAGACTTCGGCCTTGTCGCGTGCGCGGCCACCGACAGTCGCGCCATAGCTCGACGCCAGCGCGCCGATCAGCATCGCGATGAAGGATGCCAGGGCGAACGAGGCAGCACCTTTACGAGCTGCGTCAGCCGCTTCGCGCGCGGTCTGCTCCGCCTTGGCGGCGGTCTCCTTCGTCTTAGCGATGGCGTCGTTGATGCGCTTTTCAGCGTCGGGCTGGCTGATGCCCGTCTGCGCCGCGATTACGTTCGCGACGTACGCCTTGTCGGGCGGTGCGATGTCACCATTGCGGATGCTCATCGCAAGGATACGGCCGACCTCGGCGCGCGCGGGGGCTGTGTCGGTCGATGTCGGAGCCGGGCGATCCGCACGGAACAGGGTGTCGGTCAGGTAAGCGGACGGGTCGAGGTTCGAAAGATCGAGCCGACCGGCTGCCTGGCTTGCTGCACCGGATACGGCCGAACCGACGCTCGATGCGGCGCTGGCGCCAAGGCGAGCCGTGCCGCCAATGATCGCCGAGGCGGCCGACGCAAGCAGAACGGCGCTGACAATCGCGCTGACGGCCCAGGTCATGAAGCCGTGAGCGGTATCGCGGAAAGAGACCTCGTTGGTGTGCACGCCGACGCGCTTGGTCCGAAGCCGACCGGCGAGGTAGCCGCCGGCTCCTGCAGCGATAAGATGAACGAGAGCCAGCCAGGTCACCGCGCCGATGCCGAACGTCGTGGCGGTGACGCCGGCGTTCGTCCAGGGCGAGATCGATGTGAAGCCGAGGCCAGCGCCCGCTGCGAGCAGCATCAGGGAGATCGACGCGCTGACGACGGCACCTCCCAGGACCGCGCCCCACGATACTGCGGAGGACGCGCGCGCAATCGGGCCATCGGCGAGGCCGCTAGCGGTGTAGTCTGTCATGGCTAAAACACTTTAAGGGCGTCGCTAGCGCAGCGATCGCGTTACATGCGGCACGTTGGCCGTTCGATGCCGGTGCAACGGCCGAACGCTTGATCTGTTCCACTTCGCGTTATCGGTTTCGATGGTCCGAGGCCCCAACAATGGAACCATTGCGATCATCCTCGATTGATGCAGTTCGGTAGAGGGCATTGTGATGGCGAGCGGATGGGCTCCAGACGGGGCAGTTCAGGATCAGATCGACGACTCGGTGACGGACGCCGTGCGGCTAGCGCGGGCCAAGCTTCCAAGCGGGCTTGGCGAAACTCACTGTCAGGTATGCGGCGATGAGATCCCGGAGGCCAGGCGAAAGGCCATGCCGGGGGCTCGCACCTGCGTCGATTGCCAGTCGGGAATTGACCGGCGCCCGGAATTCGGTGGCATCAATCGACGCGGCAGCAAGGATAGTCAGCTGAAGTGACTGGTAGAGCTGCAGGCTGCACGGAACCCTTCATCGCAAAGCTGGTTGCCTCCTGAGACAAGGAGGTAAGCCGTGAGCAAGCAACCACCGATCCCGCCTGCCAATCGCAGCGACAAGGGTCGGGGCGAGCCCGGCCATCAGGGTACGGATCCCCACAAGGCCGAACCGAATGATCGGCCGTCCAACACCGCCTCGCAAGGACAACAGGGTAATACCAAGATCAATACCACCCACCAGGGCCACCAGCAGGACCGGTGAGGCAGCCATCTTCAAGCGTCGATGAATCCGGCGAGCAAACTATAGCGTGGCCCGGCCTTCGAGGTCGGGCTTCGTCTGTAGCCATAATCACGATACTCGAACGATAAAACCCGCTCCCTAGGGAGCGGGCCGTATGGCTAGGCCACTCAGCGCGTGCCGCGCGCCGGCCCGCAGTCATCACTCGATGATCTGGACAATCCGGCCGGTGCTCGGCTCAACCAGCACGGTACGATCATTCACGACCGTATAGCGATATCCGCTGACACCGTACTCCGCCGGCACGTCGCGATAGGTTACGCCTTGCTGCGGCAGAACGGTGCCGACAGAGAGCGGCTGAGCGTAGCTGTAGGAAGTCGGGCGTTGGGTGACCACGTACTGTTTGAAGCGCGGCGCGAGTTCGCTGCGCATCGACGGCGGTTCCGGCAACCCGTTGGGCTGGCCCTGGCCCTGAGCCATAGCGGTCGCAGGCAGCAGTATGAGTCCGGCGGCAAAGATGGCGTTCCTGAGCATAGGATGTTCCTTCGTGCACGGTGAAGCCGAAGGTTGCCCTTAGCTATCCCTCAGCTCGAAGAACTGCACCCAGCTTGGTATGTTCCCGACCGCGCCCCTTCACGTCGTGGTGGCCAGGGCAAGTGCGGCGCAGGATCAGACCCGGCGTCATTGCGCCGCTTGATCCACCACGCTACTGCCGAGGCTGACCCATGCGGAGCGTCTCGCGGATCACCATGCTGAACTGCTCGACGGCGCGCTCGCGAATCTCCGCTTCGCCGATGTCGTTGACTTTTCGCTTCTCGGCCGCCTCCTTGAGAAGCATCTCGGCGATTATCAGTGCGGCCTTCTCCGTCAGCTCGGCTCCGTCGACATCCTCGCCGCTAATCGTCTTGCTGACGAGCAGGATCGTTCGAGTGAACCCCTGCATGACGTGCTGAGCCATGTGGAGCTGGTCGACCAGCTGGGCCTTGTGCATGTCCGCGAGTTCGGTCTGGTCCATATGCAACTCCCTCGATATCTTGACTCCGTCTTGGCTCATACGTTCTAGTTATGTTCTCATAAGAGGGCAACTCACCCTGCGGGAGAAAAAGTGGCTTTTCGTGCAGGAATTTCCACTCCGCGACAGCCCGGGTTGTTTCACTGAATGGCGTCGCGCGGTCATGGTCTTGACGCACGAAACCTTGGATGAATTTATCGCCCGCCGCCTCCTGCAGCTTCTTCAGACCTGAAAAGTCCTTGGGCCTGAGCGTTACGGCGGCTTTGACCTCGATTCCGACGATCCGCCCGCGTCGATTTTCAAGCACGAGATCAACCTCATCCTGCTCCCGCGTCCGGAAATGCGACAGCGGCGCGCCCCTTTCGCTCCAGGTCAGAAGCTTGCCGAGGCGTCAAAACGAAGATCTACCGTTGCTTATGCTTGCTCAGTTTTGCCCGGGCAAAAAGGTACTGAGGACGGAACGGGCTGTTTTGGCGAGCACACTGCTGGCGGCGGGATCGCCCGCGACGAGCGCACCAGCAAAACCGCGCGCTTGTTCGAAGGTGATGTGCGACGGCAGCGGTGGGATGTCGGGATCAGTGACCATGTCGAGGACGAAGGGCTGCCGTGCTGCCAAAGCCCGGTCCCAGGCTGGGCCAACCTGTGCCGGGTCGGTGACGCGCTCACCATCGATCCCCATCAGCCTCGCGATCTCCGCATAAGGCAGATCCGGCAAGTGCTGGCTGCTTGGCCATTTAGGATCGCCCGCCTGGATGCGCTCTTCCCATGTCACATAGGCAAGCTCGCGATTGTTGAGCACCATGACGATCAGTCTGGGGTCGCTCCAGCCCTGCCAATATCTCGCAATGGTGACGAGTTCGCCAAGGCCATTCATCTGCATGGCGCCGTCGCCAACGAGCGCGATCACCGGTCTGTCAGGGTAAGCGAACTTCGCGGCGATCGCATAGGGTACGGCGCAGCCCATGGTGGCGAGCGTGCCCGACACCGAGCCCATCATGCCGGCACGGAAGCGCAGATTGCGTGCATACCAGACCGTGGTCGTGCCGCTGTCTGCGGTGACAATGCTCGCTTCGGGCAGGCGCGAGGACAATTCCCGCACAACATGCTGGGGATTGATCGGGTCGGCCTCGACTTCGGCGAGCGCCGTGAGCTCTTCCCAGGACTTGCGGGCGTTCTCCTCGATCTGCGCGCGCCAATCCGGTGCCGACTTCTGCTCGAGGAGGGGGAGAAGCGCCGTCAGCGTTGCCGCCGCATCTCCAAGCAGGTTGGCTTCCATGGGGTAACGCAGGCCGAGCATGCCAGCGTCGAGGTCGATCTGGACACCGCGCGCCTGTCCGACCTCGGGCAGGAATTCGGCATAGGGAAAGCCAGATCCCACCATTAACAACGTGTCGCAGCCCTGCATCATCTCCCAGCTCGCGCGGGTGCCGAGCAGGCCGATCGAGCCGGTGCAGAAAGCGACGTCGTCGGGCACCGCTGCCTTGCCGAGCAATGATTTCGCGATGCCGGCCTGAAGCCGTTCTGCCACCGCTAGCACCTGATCCGTGGCGCCAAGCGCTCCGGCACCAACCAGCATTGCGACCCGTTCGCCGGAATTCAGGATATCTGCGGCGCGCTGCAATGCTGCCTCACCCGGAACAGGCGTCGGCATCTCGATACCGACACCGGAGAAAGTCATGCTGTGTTTCCGTCCAGGCAGACGCATCTCCTGTGTCTGCAGGTCATTTGGCAGGATTACGCAGGTGACGCGCCGTTCTGCCTTGGCGATGCGGTATGCCCGGTCAATCAGATGGGGCACCTGCTCCGCCACTGATGCCGTCTCGACATAGGCTCCGGCGACGTCCTTGAACAGGCTCTGCAGATCGAGGTCCTGCTGGTAATGCGCGCCCATGGCGGTACGGGCTTGCTGCCCGACCAGCGCCAACACGGGACGATGGTCAAGGCGCGCGTCGTAAAGACCGTTCAGGACGTGGACTGCGCCAGGCCCGGATGTCGCAATGCAGACGCCGACTTCGTTGGTGAAGCGGCTTTCGCCAGACGCCATCAGCGCTGCCATTTCCTCATGCCGAGCTTGGATGAACGAAATCCGGTTCTCGTGTCGCTGCAGCGCCGCGATCAGCCCGCCAATTCCATCGCCCGGGTAGCCATAAACGCGGCGCACGCCCCAATCGTGCAGGCGATTCCAGATGAAGTCGGCGACGCTGTCGGCCATCACAGTCTCCTGATCGTTCGCTCATCTGCGCGAGGGCCTATTCGCTCTCTTCCGACCAGCGCTGCCTGGCATCGTCGCCGGTGACGAGCAGTTTAATGGTGTCGCCTTCGATCGCGCTGATAAGCCCAATGTCGAGATAGTGGTGAGTACCGCCCGAGGCGGGATCGTTCTTCTTCAACTTGAGCAGCTGGCCGGCGAGGGCGTCGACCGTGCCGACATGATCCTCGTCGGAACCGACCACCTCGAGCCCTTCGCGTATTTGATCGACATGCATCATCTGAGCGTCCTCCGGTCCTGTCAGCACCGCGCGGCTATCCGAAGTGGGAACGAGGCGCCGGTGGGGATGTTCCAGCTCACGCAAGAACCGGTTTAGCTGAGATGTTCGCGGACGGAATGTTGAGGAGGCTGGCGACCGGCATAGTCGCGATCAATCTCGTCGATCAGCTGGTCGATGTCGCGGTCGATAGCTCGCAGGACTGCATTGTTCGTCTCTCGAACGCCCCGATGGGGCCGCCGGTCGCACGGCCTGCCGCAGCGCCGGCGGAGTTTGGCGCGAGCCAGCCACACGACGAGACCCATGCCGGGGATCGCGAGCAGCCGCTTGCGCTGCCTCAGCTGATCCGCAAATTAGGGCGTGCGACAGCCTCAACGCTCACCCTTGGCGATCGTGCCTTCATCTCCTAGGCTCGCACTCGGCAACCAGCGCCGATACCTGTCATCGGCAGAGGAACCACGCGGTTGAACGATTCAGATGATAAGCTGAAGGGCGCCGTCCACTTCGAGCCGGACGATCAGGTTGATCGACTCAAGGCCGAGATTCTGCGCAAGCTGACCTATTCGCTCGGAAAGAATCCGGCTGCCGCCCTGCCGCATGATTGGCTGACAGCCAGCATCCTTGCGGCGCGAGATCACGCGATCGACATCTGGCAGGCGAGTACCAAGAAGAGTTACGCGACGGGCCGCAAGCGCGTCTATTACCTCTCGCTCGAATTCCTGATCGGTCGGTCGCTCGCCGACACACTCAATAATCTTGGCCTCACGGAGCCGATGACTCGCGCCATGCGCGAGCTTGGCGTCGATCTGTCGGAAATCGAGACGATCGAGCCTGATGCGGCGCTCGGCAATGGCGGCCTTGGCCGCTTGGCAGCCTGCTATATGGAGGCGATGGCCTCGACCGGCGTTCCGGCGCTCGGCTACGGTATCCGCTACGATCACGGCCTGTTTAAACAGGGGGTCGAGAACGGCCGACAGATCGAGCGACCGGAAGACTGGTTATCGTTCCGCAACCCCTGGGAATTTGAGCGGCGCGAGGCGTCCTATCGCATTGGATTTGGCGGCTCGCTGGCAGCCAATGGGCCGGATCAGGTCGCTTGGACGCCAGAAGAGACTGTTTTTGCGGTCGCCTATGACACGCCAATCATTGGTTGGCGCGGCCGAGATTCGACCACTTTGCGTCTTTGGCGCGCGCGGGCGATGCATCCGCTGTCGCTTGATGCCTTCAATAAGGGCGACCTTGTTGGCGCCGTCGCCGAGCGTAATCGCGCCGAGGCAATCTCCAAGGTCCTCTATCCCAATGATTCGACGCCCGCCGGGCAGGAATTGCGCTTGAGGCAGGAGTTCTTTTTCACTTCGGCATCGCTGCAGGATCTGGTGCACCGGCATCATCGACAGTTCGGAAGCCTCGATAACCTTGCTGAAAAGGCGGCAATACAGCTCAACGATACCCATCCCTCGCTCGCTGTTGCCGAGCTGATGCGGCTCTTGCTCGACGAGCACAAGCTGGGGTGGGAGAAAGCCTGGGAGATTACGACTGCGACGATCTCCTACACCAACCACACCCTGCTTCCCGAAGCGCTCGAGACTTGGCCCCTCACGCTGGTCGAGCGTCTGCTGCCGAGGCACATGCAGATCATTTTTGGCATCAACGCCCGCTTCCTCGACGCGGTGCGCCGCAGCACGCCAGACGCGGACCTGGCTAGTCTCTCGCTCATCGACGAACACCATGGCCGGCGCGTGCGCATGGCCCATCTCGCCTTCGTCGGCTCGCACACCGTAAACGGTGTCTCGGCGCTCCATTCCAACCTGATGAAGGAAACCGTTTTCGCCCCGCTGCACCGGACATTCCCGGCGAAGATCACCAACGTCACCAACGGGATCACGCCAAGACGCTGGCTCTTCAACGCCAATCCCGGGCTGACGCAGCTGCTGCAGGAGGTTTGCGGCGAAGCGGTCGCGGACGATATCGAGCGGATCCGACAGTTGGGCGGCCATGCCGACGATGCGGGCTTGCAGGAGCGACTGTCCGCCATCCGTCGCGAGAACAAGCTTAGGCTGGCGAAAATCATCCAGCGGGATTGCGCCGTCGTCGTCGATACCGAGGCTCTCTTCGACGTGCAGATCAAGCGCATTCATGAATACAAGCGCCAGCTGCTCAATATCCTTGAGACGATCGCGCTCTACAATGCCATCCGAACCGAGCCCTATCGCGACTGGGCACCCCGCGTGAAGATCTTCGCTGGCAAGGCGGCCTCGAACTACACGACGGCCAAATCCATCATCAATCTCATCAATGACGTCGCCACCGTGGTGAACAACGATATCACGACGCGCGACCGGCTGAAGGTCGTGTTCTTGCCGAACTACAATGTCAGCCTTGCCGAGTTGATCATTCCTGCAGCCGATCTGTCCGAGCAGATTTCGACTGCAGGCATGGAGGCGTCCGGAACCGGCAATATGAAGTTCGCCCTGAACGGGGCGATCACCATAGGCACGCTCGATGGCGCCAATATCGAGATTGGCGAGCGCGTCGGCGCAGACAATATCGTGATCTTCGGCATGAACGCCGACGAGGTGGAGATTGCGAAGCGCAATCCGCAACCGAGCGCGGAGGTGATCCGCGCGACGCCGCACCTCGAAAGCGTGCTCGATGCCGTCGCCGGCGGCGCCTATTCGCCGGGAGAGCGCGACCGATATGCGGCGCTCGTCGAGGGCTTGCGCCTCAACGACTGGTTCATGGTGCTGCGCGATTTCGAGAGCTACCATCAGGCGCAGCGGCGCGTCGATGCGCTCTGGGCCGATCGCGCGCGCTGGTGGCGCATGTCCGCCATCAACACCGCCCATTGCGCCTGGTTCAGTGCAGACCGGGCGATCGGCGAATATGCCGATCGCATCTGGCACGTGCCGGCAGGCCAGGCGGCGCGAGCCTGACCGTGCCCTCTGGCCGTCAGTCGATGCCTCGAGTGCGGGCCGAACTGATCCCCTGCCCGCTGCCGCCCCGCCTCGGCGCGACGGTGACGGCAGGCGGCGTGTCTATCGCCGTGTTCTCGCAGAACGGCGAGCGCGTACTGGTCTCGCTCTTCGACGAAGCCGGCGAGAACGAGATCGCCCGCTTGCCACTGCCCTGCCGTAGCGGCGATATCCACCACGGGCTGTTGCCCGGGGTCGGGGCCGGCCTGCGCTATGGTCTGCGCGTCGAAGGTCCGTGGCAGCCTGATCGCGGCCATCGTTTTGATCCGGCGAAGCTTCTGGTTGATCCCTATGCCAAGGCCGTTGACCGGCCCTTTCGCTGGCATCCGCGGCTGGCACTGCTTGGCAGTGACACAGTGGATCTCGTTCCACGCTGCCTCGTGACAGCAGAGAGGGAGCCGCTGACGCTTGAGCCGACGCAGCCGAGCTTCATCTACGAGATCGCGACGAAGGCGTTCAGCATGCGCCACCCAGCGATACCGGAGAAGCTGCGCGGTACGCTTGCCGCGCTGACCGAGCCTCTCATTGTCGATTATCTGCAGCGCCTTGGCGTGAGCCATGTCGAGCTGATGCCGATCGCGCCGTGGATGGACGAGCGTCATCTGCCACCGCTCGGGCTGAGCAATGCCTGGGGCTATAACCCGGTCAATTTCTTTGCACTCGATCCGCGCCTCGCACCCGACGGCGCCGATGGGCTGCGCCGGCTGTGCGCGATCTATGCCGAGGCCGGGATCGGCGTGATCCTCGACATCGTTCTCAACCATACCGCAGAAAGCGACGAATTCGGCGCGACGGTCTCGCTGCGCGGGCTCGACAACGCCGTCTATTATCGCCATGCGCAGGACGATCCCGGGCGGCTCGTCAACGACACAGGTTGCGGCAATACGCTGGCGCTGGACCGTGCACCAGTCGTGCGCTTGGCGATGGATGCGCTGCGGTACTGGCGCAGCCTCGGCGTCGCCGGTTTCCGTTTCGATCTCGCGACGGTGATGGGTCGAACTGCGCGCGGATACAGCGCCGATGCGCCGCTTCTGGCAGCAATCCTCCAGGAGCCCGACCTCTCGCAGTCCGTCTTGATCGCGGAGCCCTGGGACGTCGGCCCCGGCGGCTACCGGCTTGGCGAGTTCCCTTTTCCCTTCGCCGAATGGAACGGGCGCTTTCGCGATGACGTCCGCCGCTTCTGGCGCGGCGATTCCGGTTTGGCCGGGTCACTCGCCACGAGGCTGGCCGGCTCGTCGGACCTGTTCTCAGCAAGGCATCGCGGCCCGTGCGCGAGCATCAATTTCCTCGCCGCGCATGACGGTTTTACCCTCGCCGATCTCGTCAGCTACTCCGCTAAGCACAACGAAGCCAATGGCGAGGCCAATCGCGACGGCGATAATGACAGCCACAGTTGGAACAACGGCGTCGAGGGCTGGACTGATGATGTAGAACCGATGGCGGCCCGTCGCCGCGATGTCCGGGCGCTGCTCGCAACGCTCTTCCTGTCGCGTGGCGTTCCGATGCTGACGGCCGGCGATGAGTTCGGCCGCACGCAGGCCGGCAACAACAACGCCTATGCCCAGGACAATGAGACGACCTGGCTCGATTGGGCGAATGCCGATGAAGAGTTGAAAGTCTTCGTCGCTGGCCTTGCTCGGCTTCGCCGCGAACTGTTTTTGCTGACAGAGAACAGCTTTTTCAACGGCAAGGGGGATCCACCGGGTGCGCAATGGCTCAAGCCGGACGGTACCGCGATTGGCAGCGATGAATGGCAGAGTCTCGACGCCTTCTGCCTGCTCCTGCGTGACCGGGTCAGCACCGTGCTGATCGCGATCAATCATGGCGATAGCTGCCTCACGCTCGCGCCGGCAGGGGACGGCTGGAGCCGCCTGCTCTGCTCAGCCGAAGGCGCAGGCGATCTTCCCCCTCGGAGTGTCAATCTGTGGCGACATGGCCGAAAAGCCGAAGCGCCACCGGCTACATCAGCACGATCAGCGAGCGCGGCGAGAGCGTGATCTCCTGATCGGCCTTGAGCCCCTTGCGACCTTCGTCCGAGTTTGGGCCGGTCTCGGTATCCAGCACCACGGACCAGGAGCCCGACTTCACGCGCGGCGGGATCTTGAAGACGACCTCGCCGTCGAAGGCGTTGAACAACATGAGCGCCTCGTCGCCGCCGACATCGACATCGGGCATATGCATCAGGAGACCGATCGCCAGCAGGCCAGGGTCGTCCCAGTGCTCTTCTTCCTGCTCGCCACCGGCGGGATTGATCCAGCGCAGCAGGCAGCCGTCGCGGAACGAGGCACGGCGGAAGATCGGATGCTCAGCTCGCAACTGCAGGACGCGCCTCACAAAGTCGGCAAGCTTCTTGTCCCGTGCGCCGATCTCCTCCCAGCGCATCCAGGCCGTCTCGTTGTCCTGCGCGTAGACATTGTTGTTGCCGTGGTTGGAATGACCATGCTCGTCACCGGCGAGCAGCATTGGCGTGCCATGTGAAAGGAGCAGCGTTGCGAGCATGTTGCGCTTCTGGCGCTGGCGGACGGCTATAATACCAGGATCATCGGTTGGACCTTCCGCGCCATGGTTGAACGACAGGTTGTGACCGTGGCCGTCCTCGTTGTTCTCGCCATTCGCCTGGTTGTGCTTGTCGTTGTAGGAGACAAGATCGTTGAGCGTGAAGCCGTCATGGGCAGTGATGAAATTGACGGTCGCCCATGGCCTCCGCCCGCGCTGGTCGTAGACGTCGCCCGAGCCGGTGATGCGCGCCGCAAGGTCGCGGATGATACCTTCCTCGCCTTTCCAATAGGCGCGGATGGTATCGCGGTATTTGTCGTTCCACTCTGCCCACCCTGGCGGAAAGCCGCCGACCTGGTAGCCGCCCGGGCCGATGTCCCAGGGCTCGCCGACGAGCTTGACCTTGCGCAGCACCGGATCTTGTCCCACCGCATCGAAGAAGCCGCCGCGGGGATCGAAACCATGCGGCTCGCGGCCGAGAATGGTGCCGAGATCAAAGCGGAAGCCGTCGACCTCCATCACCTCGACCCAGTAGCGCAGCGAATCCATCACCAGCTGCAGCACGCGTGGATGACTTGTGTTGACGGTGTTCCCGGTGCCGGTGTCGTTGATATAGTAGCGCGGCTCCTCGGGCATGGTCCGGTAATAGGAGAAATTGTCGATGCCCTTGAAGGAGAGCGTCGGCCCAAGTTCGTTGCCTTCCGCCGTATGATTGTAGACGACGTCGAGGATGACCTCGAGACCGGCGTCATGAAAGGTCCGGACCATCTCGCGGAACGAGGCAAGACCCGTCTTGCCTTCATAGCGTTGCATCGGCGCAAAAAAGCCGATGCTGTTGTAACCCCAATAGTTCGAAAGATCCTTCGAGACGAGATGGTGATCATCGAGATAAGCGTGGACCGGCAACAGCTCGATCGAGGTGACGCCGAGGCTGCGGATGTAGTCGACCACCTTTTCGTGCCGGAGGCCATCGAAGGTGCCGCGTTCGGATTCCGACAGGGCCGGATGCAGCCGGGTCAAACCGCGGACATGGGCCTCGTAGAAGACGGTTCGGTCCCAAGGCACGAGCGGCTTTGCCGGCGGGTGCGGATCGGCCTTCCAGTCGCAGACGACGCATTTGGGCATGAAGGGCGCACTGTCGAGCTCGCTGAAGCCCAGATCGCGATCCTCAATCCCATTCAAGTCGTAGCCGTAATGCGCTTCGTTCCAGCCGAGCGTTCCGGCGAACTCCCGTGCATAGGGATCGAGCAGGAGTTTGTGCGGGTTGAAGCGATGCCCCTCTTCCGGCGCAAAGCGGCCATGCACCCGGTAGCCATAGCGCTGGCCGGGCCCGATTCCCGGCAGATAGCAGTGAAAGATCTCGTCGGTATATTCTGGAAGGGTTATTCGCGCCGTCTCGATCCTAGCGGTGTCATCGAAGAGACATAGCTCGACGCGGTCGGCGTAGGCCGAGAATAACGCGAAATTAGTGCCCTCCCCATCGAAATTCGCCCCGAGCTCGACTGGGGAGCCGGGCCTCACTTCGATCTGATCTTGCGACATGCCGTGATTCGCCCCTGGCGTTCGAGCTGATGATTGGCGCTCGCGGCCGGCCATTCGCCGCGCCGTGAAAAGTGGAACGTAGCTGGGAGCCGCCAGTTCCAGCTCGGCCCCTAGTTTGCATGAGAATCTTGGAGGTTGGGGTGGAACTCGCGACCGAGCTGGCGGTTGCCGGTTCGCAGGTCTGGGAACCGAGCAATGACTGACATCCTCAAGCTCCCCGAAACGATAAATTCCTCCTCAACCTCGGCGCATGCGTTACATTATGCTCACGCCGTCAAAGACGATCCGCACGAGGCGCCGGCACCGATTTCGGCAGCGACGAAGCTGCTCTTCGTCACTTCCGAGATGAGCGATTTCATCAAGGCCGGCGGGCTCGGCGAGGTTTCTACGGCGCTGCCGCGCCAGATGCGCTCCTACTGCGATGTCCGGATCCTGATCCCCGGCTTCCGTCAGGTCCGCGCGGCCAAGCCGGTCATGGAGGTGGTGCGCCAGATGCCGGGAACGGCCGACCTGCCGCCATGGTCGCTCGGCCGCTTCGCCACAGCCGACGGCCTGACAATCTACGCTGTCCTTTGCGATGAGCTCTACGACCGTCCAGGCTCACCTTATGGTCCGTTTGGCGGCAGCGACTTTGCCGACAACGATATCCGGTTCGCGCGCCTCTCACTCGCGGCAGCGGAAATCGCGGCAGGAGAGGCCGATCCAAACTGGAGGCCGGACATCCTTCATATCAACGACTGGCCGTCCGGGCTGGCCGCCGGCTATCTGCGGTGGAAGAATGTATCCACGCCGGCAATCCTCACCATCCACAACCTCGCCTATCAGGGCTTGTTCGAGCCCGCGCGAATGGCGGCTCTCGGGATTCCGCACCACGCCTTCAGCGTCGAAGGCGCCGAATTCCACGGCAGGCTGTCGTTCCTGAAGGCAGGCATTTTCTACGGCTCTCACGTCACCACAGTCAGCGAGACTTACGCCAGGGAGATCACCACACCCGAGCATGGCTGCGGCTTTGAAGGCCTGCTCAAGAGCAGGATGGCCGCAGGGCTCCTGACCGGCATCGTCAACGGAATCGATGCGAGCTGGGACACCCTGATCGAAGGCGGGGCAACGACCGAGCATGTCATTCGGCAGTGGAAGCGCCGCAATGCGACGGCCATCCGGAAGGCCTTCGCACTGCCCAATTCGGGCGGACCGCTCTTTTCGATCATCTCCCGTCTGGTCCATCAAAAGGGCATCGATCTTTCCATCGAGGCTGCCGAGACAATCGTCGCCGCGGGCGGGCAACTCGTTGTAACGGGTCAGGGGGAATCGCGCCTGGAGGATGCAGTCGCGCATTTGGCCAAACGCTATCCGCATGCCGTTGCCGCGAGGATTGGCTTCGACGATGCAGAGGCGCGGCGCCTGTTCGCAGCAAGCGATTTCTTGCTGATGCCGTCGCGCTTCGAGCCCTGCGGACTAAGCCAGATGTATGCGCAAAGGGCCGGTGCCCTCCCGATAGCGTCCCGCACAGGCGGGCTCGTCGACACCATCGAAGACGGTATCTCGGGCTTCCTTTTTTCGTCATTGACGGGGCCGGGCTTGTCCGCGGCGATAGGGCGCGCGCTTCAGGCTTACCGCTCAAAACGCGCCTTCAAACTGATGCGCGGACAGGCGATGTCCAGGCGCTTTGACTGGCGCCGCCCCGGTTACCGCTACGCATCCGTCTACGCCAAGGCGCTCGGAGCCTAAAGCATATCGTAGTCACTGGCACGTTAAACAGCTATGAGACAATAGTGGCGGGCTCCATGGCCCGCCGATACCTTGTCATGGCGCCTTCTTGGCCCTGCTTTTGCTTCCAGCCGGCTTGTCAGCCGCCTCTTTCTTGCTCCGCCCTGTCGTTGCCGGCGCACGCTTCGCCTTGCCATGATCTACATCGCCGGCCGCGACCCGTTCTTCCGCGAGCCGCCAATGGTCGGACTCGCGACCTTCCGGGCGGCCTTCGGCCTCCCAGATCGCATAGGCTGTATCCTGCACGAGTTTTTCGCGGCTCATCGGCTGTCTCCCGGCTGCATCAGGCGCTGCAAACAACCGCCACAGGCTGCTCATGTTCCACGCGGGCGCGCCTGATGGACTTCATCGGAGGCGGAGCGGGAACCATGACCATTTCAGCCGCGTTGCGACACCGGCGACGGGCTCTCGAAGTTCGCCAGATCGGTCGGTGACAAAACCGTCCCGTGCTGTCCGGCACTGAGGACCCCATGATAACCAATTCCACGCGGCTTAGCGACATATGACTGAACAGAGCCTTCGAGAATTGTCGATACGTGCCGGCGTTGCGCCCCACTGGACAGATCAAACCGGCGCGATCCGGCAGGTGTCAGCCGACAGTTTGCGCGCGATTCTTGCAGCGATCGGACTACCGGCGAATACCGATGCCGCCATCCGCGAGGCGTTTGTGACCATCGAAATGCAAGACGCCGGAGCCGGCTCCCGATTTGTCGTTGCCCGCGCGGGGCATCCGGTCGAACTGCCCCTCCCGCACCGGGCCAAAGGCGCCGTCGAAGTCACGCTTGAACGTGGCGCGCGGCGCGTTGTATCGCCCCTCGAAGGCAATCGCGACAGGCTGACCCTGCCGACCTTCGCAGAGCCCGGCTACCATACCGTTCATCTGACCGACGGCGATATCACCGTCGCTGTGGCGCCGCCCAGCTGCGTAACCTTTGCCGAGCTCGGCGGAGGATCGACTGGGTGGGGGCTCGCCGCCCAGATCTATTCGCTGCGCAGCGAAGACGATGGCGGCATCGGCAATTTTGCCGGCGTCGCCGCACTCGGCCGTGCGGCAGCCGCGCGCGGGGCGGATGCTTTGGCGATCAGCCCCGTACACGCATTGTACGGGTCCTTGCCGGATCAGTTCAGCCCGTACTCTCCTTCGACCCGCCTCTTCTACAACCCGCTTCACGCCGATCCGGCGGCCGCGCTGCCGGAAGGGTTCATCAGGGACGTTATCGCGCAAACTGGACTCGCCGGCGAGATGGCGCGCCTGTCGGCCCTGTCGGTGATCGAGTGGCGGCAAGCGACGCCATTGCGGCGGAGGCTATTGAATGCGTTGTTCAAAGCTTTTCGGGAGTCAACCGCCGCGACGACGGCACGCCAGGATTTCGAACATTTCGCGGCTGAGGCATCGCCCTTGCTTCGCGACCATGCGGTCTTCGAGCTGCTGCATGCCGAGCAGTGCGAGCAAGTTCCTTCGGCGTTGCACTGGCGCGACTGGCCGGTCTGCTATCGCGATGCCGCGAGCGCGGAGGTCGCCGCCTTCGCCGCGAACCATGCTGAGGCGATCGACCATCAGGTTTTCCTGCAGTGGCTAACGGCGCGCTCCTATGCTCAGGCTCAGCAAGCCTGCCGGGACGCCGGCATGAAGGTCGGCCTCATCGCCGATCTCGCCATCGGCATGGACGGTGCCGGCAGCCATGCCTGGAGCCGGCCTGGCGATGTCCTGATCGGGCTGACGATCGGCGCACCGCCTGATTATTATGCCGCCAATGGCCAGGACTGGGGCCTGACCACGTTTTCGCCGCTCGGGCTGGCGGCAAGCGGCTATGCGCCGTTCATTGAGACGTTGCGGGCTAGCCTGCGCCATGTCGGTGGCATTCGCATCGACCATGTCATGGGCATGAATCGCCTCTGGCTGATTCCCGAGGGCGCCGGAGCGCTCGACGGCGCCTATGTCACCTTTCCGCAGGAGACGCTGTTTCGCCTGATCGCGCTTGAATCCTGGCGGCACCGTGCCATCGTCATTGGTGAGGATCTTGGCACTTTACCCTACGGCTTTCGCGAGCAGCTGAACGAGCAAGGCATCGCCGGGATGCGTGTTCTCCGTTTTGAGCGCACACAGCATGGCTATGTGCCGCCGGGTAATTGGGATGCTCAAGCAATTGCCATGACCAGCACGCATGATCTGGTGCCGACAGCCGGATGGTGGGCGGGCTCAGATCTCGATCGGCACGGCGGCGAGGCCGATCCTCATGGCGTTCGCGATTGGGATCGTGGCGTGCTTTGGGGAGCCTTCCAGGATGCGGGGATCGTTCATGGCGAACGGCCGGCACCTGACGATACCGATCCGGTCGTCGATGCGGCCGTGCGGTATGTCGCGGCGACGCCCTGCGCTTTGAAGATTGTGCCGATCGAGGACGCACTCGGCGTCCGAACACAGCCGAATGTCCCTGGCACCACGGTCGAGAAGCCGAACTGGCGTCACCGGCTTGCCGGGGATGCCGCCGACCTGCTCGATTACCCCGGCGTTGGCCCCAGGCTCGGTCAGCTGGCCCGGCGCAGCTGACACTGTGCCTCGACTTCGATGGCGTCCGGTCCGTTCCAGGCCGGCGGCGATCCACCGGCCACCCGCTCAGTAACGCATCGGTAGTGCTCGATCGCGTCGCGTAGCGCTGCATATTCGAGCTCATCCTCCGACCCCCGTGTCGAGGCGGCCAAGGCGACAAGGCGCGCTTGCGCGCGTATCATGTCGACGGGCGATCTGATCGGCGCAATGTCCATGAGGAGCACCTCCCGCACGCAAACGCGCCGGTCCCGGCGGAGGTTCCATCCCTCGCGCCCGATTTTTGCGCAAGGCAGCAGCCGAACTGGCGGTCCTCTCGGACGTTGAGGACGTGCGGCCTTTGCCCTGCCGCTGAGCCGAGGGGTCCAGCTTGCAACAAACGAATTCGGTGCTCTCGACCTATCGGTTGCAGTTCCATCGGGAATTTCCGTTTTCCGCCGCTCTTGGGTTGGCGAGTTATCTGCGACAGCTCGGGATCAGCCATGTCTATTCGTCGCCGATTCTAGCAGCACGCGCCGCCTCGATGCATGGCTACGACGTCACCAGTTATGAGCAGATCAATCAGGAACTTGGCGGCGCCGATGGCTTTCGGGCGCTGGCCAAGGCTTTCCGCCGACAGGAAATCGGCATCATTCTGGATATCGTGCCGAACCATGTCGCCGTCGGTGGAGACGACAACGCCATGTGGCTGGATCTGCTCAAGCGTGGCCGGGACAGCCGCTATGCAGCCTGGTTCGACGTCGATTTCGACGAGCGTGACCCGATTCTCGCCGGCCGCATCCATGTGCCTTTCCTAGGCGAGCCCCTTACAGAAGCTCTCGATCAAGGCAAGTTCGCGCTAGTGGAGGATCCGGCCCGGCAGGGCTTCGCACTGCGCTATGGCGAGCACCTGTTTCCATTGCGTTCGGAGACCGATGCCGAAATCCGTACCGCAGGACCAGACGCGTATCACGAGGCCGACAGGCTGCGATCCCTGCTTCAGCACCAGCATTACCATCTGGACTATTGGCGTAACGCCTCGGACAGGCTGAACTGGCGCCGCTTCTTCGAGATCACCCAGCTCGCTGGCATCCGGATCGAAAAGCCGGACGCGTTCGAGGCGGCCCATCGCCTGGCCTTCGCGTTCTACGAGGAAGGGTTGATCGACGGGCTCCGGATCGATCACGTTGACGGGCTCGCCGATCCGGCAGGCTACTGCGCGAAGCTTCGCTCACGGCTCGAGGCATTGTCGAAAGGCCGGCCAGCCTGGGCGACGCCAGGCCCGGCCTGGCTGGTTGTCGAGAAGATTCTGGCGCCAGGCGAGGCGCTGCCCGCCGGCTGGCGTGTTGACGGGACAACCGGCTATGACTTCATGGATCAGGTCAGCGCCGTTCTGCATAACGACCGCGATGAGACCGCCCTCGCCTCATTCTGGTCGGAGATCAGCGGACGGCCGGCAAAATTCGCTGACGAGGAACAGAGCGCACGGCGCGAAGTCCTCGAACACGGTTTCGAGGGCCAGCTCGAATATGTCGTCGACATGCTGATGGCGCTGGCGAAGGCCGCCGGCCGTGATGTCGACATACCGCGCGGTGCGATGCGGCGTGCCACGGCTGCGCTCGCTTGCAATATGCACAGCTACCGCAGCTACATGACCGGCGTCGGCGAAATTGAAGAGCCCGGCCCCTTCTTGGCAGCGGCGCTCGAAACCGCCCGTGCGCAGCCGCAAGCGGAGCATCTTGCGCTCGATTTTATCAAGGCCGCAATGACCGGTGCTGAATCCGGGCTTCCTGCCGAGCTGCGCAAGGCGGCAGTGCAGCGCTTCAACCAGCTGACTTCGCCGCTAGCGGCGCGCAGCGTCGAGGACACCGCCTTCTATCGCTACGGGCGATTGCTCTCGCGCAACGATGTCGGCTTCGATGCTACGCGGCTGTCGTTGCCTGTCCTGGAGTTCCACGCGCTCATGCAGGAGCGGGCGACAGCGCAGCCGCGCTCCATGCTGGCGCTCGCCACCCACGACCACAAGCGCGGCGCCGACGTGCGCGCTCGCCTTGCGGTGATCAGCGAGGACCCCGGCCGCTGGCGCGAGGCCGTCGAGCGCTGGTTCGCGCAGAACGATGCCATCCGCCCGGACGAGCTCGATCGCGGTGACGAGTACCAGTTCTATCAGATGCTGGTCGGAGCCTGGCCGCTCGATGGATCGGCTGTGACCTGCGAGTTCGCCGACCGGCTGAGCGGCTGGTGGCGGAAGGCGCTGCGCGAGGCCAAGCTGAAGACGGGATGGATATCACCCAATGAAGCCTATGAGCAGGCAGCGGAGCGGTTCCTGCATGCGGCGCTCGACCAGTCGCGCAGCGGCGCTTTCCTCGCTTCGCTGCAGGACTGGGTGGAGGCGATCGCGCCCGCCGCGGCACTCAACGGGATCGTTCAGCTGATCTTGCAATGCACCGTGCCCGGCGTACCCGACACCTATCAGGGCACCGAGTTCTGGGACCTCAGCATGGTCGATCCCGACAATCGCCGGCCAGTCGACTTTACCGGGCGCCGGCAGGCGCTGGAGAGCGATGCGCAAGAAGGCGATCTGCGCCAAGATTGGCGCGACGGCCGCCTCAAACAACAGGTGCTGCAGCGGCTGCTGCAGGCACGGCGCTTAAATCCGGACCTCTTCGTCGGCGCATCGTATTGCCCGCTACCCGTGACCGGCGTCAGACGCGACGACGTCATCGCCTTCCTGCGCGAGACGCAGGATGCGGCGCTGCTCGTCGTCGTGCCGCTGCGATGCGCTGCGATGGTTTCGGCGGATTTGACGGTCTCGGACGCGTGGTGGCAGGACACCCGGATCAAGCTGACCGAGAGCAGATTCGCGTGGACTTCGATCATTGGTCGCGCGATCTCAAGCATGGTCCTGACGCCAGGCGAAGCGGATGGCGGCTTCCCTTGCCGCGTCGCGATCGCCAAGAAATGAGCCGTCGTCAGTCGGACAGCATCGCCAGGAACGAAGAGCCCTTCAGCGTCGCCTGATCCGCCTGAACGGTGACGGTCCCGAGCGAAAAGATCGTCCGGCCCGCCGGCGGTGCTGTTTGGACCGGCCCGTCGCTGAAATTCGCGAGCAGACTCAGGGTGCGGCCGCCGAGCCGCCAACTTGCCCTCACCGCGTGCGCTCCGAGCGGAGCCGCGCCGAGGCTGCGGCAGTCGCCAAGATCCGGCACGACCGCATCACGCCTGACCTCGAGGAGCGTGCGATAGAGGGAGAGCCATTCCTCGGCGTCTTCCCCGGCTTCCGGCCGGGAAGCTTCGAAGGTCTCGGGGGCGTTGGGATCGAGCGCGAGGAGGTCGCCGCCATGATCCTCATGCTCGAATTCGCGCTTGCGCCCCTCGCGCACCGCCTGGGCGAGTTCCTCATTGTGATCGGTGAAATAGTAAAAGGGTGTGCGGCTTCCGTACTCCTCGCCCATGAACAGCATCGGGATCTGGGGGGTAAGCAGCAGCAGCGCCGCGCCGACCTTGACCTTGTTGGGATCGGCCAGGACGAGCAGCCGTTCGCCGAACAGCCGATTGCCAATCTGGTCGTGGTTCTGCAGGCAGTTGACGAAGCGCGTCGGCGCCAGATGCCCGCTCGGCTTCCCGCGCGGGCGCGCGCGGCTCGACGTCACCTCGCCTTGGAAAGCGAAGCCGCTCGCCAGGATCCGAGCAAGATGACGGACGGGTTCAGGGGCAAAGCTGCCGTAATAGGTGCGCGTCTCGCCGGTCAGCAGCACATGGACGGCATGGTGGAAATCATCGTTCCACTGCGCGTCGTAGGCGACGAGCAGATCGGCGTCGTTGTCCTCGTTCTCGACGATGAGATGGATATGCCGCTCTGTGGGCAATGCCTTGCGGATATCGCGTTCGAGCTCGAGCAGGAACTCGGTCGACGGGATGGCATGGACAGCGTCGAATCTCAGCCCGTCGAACCGGAATTCGTCGAGCCATTGCAAAGCGCAAGCGCGATAGAAGGCGCGGACTTCGGGTCGGTCGAATGCGATGCCGGCACCCCAGGGCGTCTGACTGCCGGCCTTGAAGAACTCAGGCGAAAGGGTGTGCAGATAGCAGCCATCCGGGCCAAAATGATTGAACACGACGTCGAGTAGGACGCTGAGCCCGAGTTCGTGAGCCCGATCGATCAGGCTTTTGAGCTCGGCCGAGGTGCCATATGCAGCAGCCGGCGCAAATTGTAGCACGCCGTCATAGCCCCAGTTCCGGCTCCCCGGGAAGTCGGCGATCGGCATCAGCTCGATCGCGGTGACGCCCAGGTCGATCAGGCGCGATAGCTCGCGCTCGACGCCGGCAAAGCCTCCGAGCAACCCGGCATGAAGCTCATAGAGGATGGTCTCTCGCCAGGGCCGTCCGCGCCAGCCAGCGCTACGCCAGGCATAATCGTCGGGGGAGATCAGCACGCTCGCGCCATGGACTCCGCTTTCTTGTCGACGCGAGGCCGGGTCAGGGACGAAAACTCCATTTGGTAGGCGGTAGCGATAGCGCGTGCCGAAAGGGAGCTCAGCCCGGTATTCGTGCCAGCCATCGGCGAGCAGCGTCATCGGCGAAGGTGTGGCCCCATCGATCTCGATCGATAGGCCCGCGGCAGCGGGTGCCCAAATCCGGAAGATGGCGACTTCGCCGTCCTTCCAGGCGCCGAAGCGAAGCGGCGTGGCCGGAAGCCGGGCTGCGGTCTCATCGCTGCTATCGAGCATGGGGCTCCTGTCCTATTGTAAGTGCAACGGCTCAAGCCTCGGCGATGAAGACCAACGTTGCTAGCGGCGGCAGCAACAGTTCGACGCTGGCCGGGTAGCCATGGCTCGAGGCATCGATGGCGCCGACGCCTCCACCGTTTCCAATCCCGGAGCCGCCGTAAAAGGTCGAGTCGCTGTTCAGTGCTTCGCGCCAAAAGCCGGCGGAAGGCACGCCCATTTTGTAGTTGGCCCGCGGCACCGGCGTCATGTTCGCAACAACAAGCACGCTCGGCGAGCCGGGCTGCTGGCGAATAAAGGCATAAACGCAGTTGTCGCGGTCGTCCTGCACCACCCAGCGAAAGCCGCTCGGGTCGGAATCGGTGGCATGGAGTGCCGGCTGGTCACGGTAGATCCGGTTGAGATCCTTGATCAGGCGCTGCACCCCGGCATGGCCGGAATCCTGGAGCAAATTCCAATCGACCTCGCCGTCATGGTTCCATTCGCGCTCCTGTGCAATCTCGCCGCCCATGAAAAGGAGCTTCTTACCCGGATGGGTCCACATGAACGCGAAGTAAGCGCGCAGCCCGGCCAGCTTGGTCCAACGATCGCCCGGCATCTTGCCAATCAGCGAGCCCTTCCCGTGCACGACCTCGTCATGCGAGAGCGGCAGGATAAAATGCTCGGCAAAGGCATAGACCAGGCCGAAGGTCATCTCGTCATGATGGTGCGGGCGATGGATCGGATCACGCGCCTGGTAGTGTAGCGTGTCATGCATCCAGCCCATGTTCCATTTGAAATTGAAGCCAAGGCCGCCTTCCTCGGAGCGGCGTGTGACGCCCGGCCAGGCGGTGGATTCCTCGGCGATCATGATTGCGCCGGGGTGACGCTCCGCCACCACCCTGTTGAGATGGCGCAGGAAATCGATCGCCTCGAGGTTCTCGCGTCCACCGTAGATGTTCGGCCGCCACTCGCCAGGATTACGGCTGTAGTCGCGGTAGAGCATCGAGGCGACCGCATCGACCCTCAAGCCATCGACATGGAAGTGCTCAAGCCAATGGAGTGCGCTGGCGATCAGGAAGCCGGAAACCTCCCGGCGGCCGAAATTGTAGATCAGCGTGTTCCAGTCCTTGTGGAAGCCCTCGCTCGGATCCTCGTGCTCGTAGAGCGCGGTCCCGTCGAAGCGGGCGAGGCCGTGGGCATCAGAGGGGAAATGCGCGGGCACCCAGTCGACGATCACACCGATTTCTTGCTGATGACAGGCGTCGACGAATATCGCGAAGTCCTCGGGATCCCCAAAACGCCGTGTTGGTGCGAAGAGGCCAAGCGGCTGATAACCCCAGGAGCCAGTAAAGGGGTGCTCGGCCACGGGCAGAAGCTCGATATGGGTGAACCCCATCTCCTTGGCATAGGGGACCAGACGGTCGGCCAAGCCCCGCCAGTCAAGCGTCGTGCCGTTTGGGGCCCGCGTCCACGAGCTGGGGTGCAACTCATAGATCGAGATCGCGGCCGTTTCGGTCTGCCGGGCCGCCCGGGAACTCATCCATTCATCGTCCTGCCAAACATGCGAAGGCGGCCGCGGTACAACCGAGGCAGTGCCAGGAAGCGGCTCTGCTGTTCGCGCAACCGGATCGGCTTTCATCGGAAGCACCTGGCCATGGCAATCGACAATCTCGTATTTGTAGAGTTCCCCGCTGCCGAGGCGCGGGATGAAGAGCTCCCAAATCCCGCTGCCACCCCGCCGGCGCATGACATGGCGGCGCCCATCCCAACTATTGAAGCCGCCAATCACGGAAACGCGCCTGGCATTAGGCGCCCAGACGGCGAATCGCGTGCCGGAAACGCCGTCCACCGTAGCGAGATTGGAGCCGAGCGCGTCCGCCAGCCGCTGATGCCTGCCCTCACCGATCAAATGGAGATCGAGCTCGCCAAGCAGCGGTCCGTAGGAGTACGGGTCCTCGGTAACCTGTTCGCCGCCCGGCCAGCGGATCGTGAGCAGGTACGCGCCCTCGCCGATCGCCCCGTCGAACAGACCGGCTGTTTCGCGCCTCGTCAATTCGAAGCGCTCGTGATCGGCGCCCTGCAGCACGGCGACTGACATGGCGCCGGGCAGGAACACCCGGACGAAACGTCCGTCAGGGCCGCGATGGGGGCCGAGTACCGTAAAGGGATGACCGAACTGGCCATGCGCTAGAGCTGTCACGATCTCAGGATCGAGCGGCGGAATGCGCCCTGACAGATCAGTCATCGGCAGCTTCCCCGCTCAGCAATCGATCCATGAGATCGGTCAGTCCGCCTAACGGCACACCGAGCCAGTCTGGCCGGTTGCTGACCTCGTAATTGATCTCATAGGCAGCCTTCTCAACCATGAAGAGGTCGAGCAGTGCCGCATCCCCAGCCTGATCGCGCGAACGCTGGACAGGCTGCTCTGCGATGACCTCGGAATAGGCCAGCAGCAGGGCACGCGGCATTCTCTCACTGAACGCCGCCGCCAGAGTCGCATACGCGCCGTCGTGGCTCGCGGCGGCGGGGTTGCGATGGGCGGCCGCCAGCGCATAGTCGAGGGACCGCAGAATGCCGGCGACGTCACGCCAGCCGCTGTCTTTGGCGCGGCGCTGCGCCAGCGGCTGGGAGGGCTCACCTTCGAAGTCGATGATCATCACGTCACCGCTCGCAACCAGTGCCTGGCCAAGATGGAAATCGCCATGGATGCGATGCAGCAGGCTGCCCTTGCCCGCCTTGCAGAGCCGGTTCACCAGCGTGAGCAGAGCCTTCCGACGCCTTAGGACGCGATCGACGAGCGCACGCTCCGCCTCGCCGAGCCGATCGCGGTGCCTCGCCAGATTGTCGCAAGCCGCATGGACACGGCCTCCGACGCGCTCAGTCCAGCGCTCGATATGTGCGTCATCTGCCACGGCCGGCGCAAAAGCAGCGTCATCTGTCGGCTGCGACAGCGCGACGTGCATCTCTCCCAGGCGCTGGCCCAAAAGCTGGGCAAAACGCTCGAAGGTCGACAGCAGATCGGCAAGATCGGCTCCCTCGCGAGACAGTTCGTCGATAACACGGCCAAGATAGGACGCGGTCCAGTCCCAGGCGTCACCTTCGCCTGGAATAAAGGCCTGAACGACTCCCAGCACCTCCTCCTCGCCGTCCTCCGAGATATGGACGATTTCGCCGAGCTGCGCAGGCGCATTGGCAAAGCCACGCTCCGTCAGGGCCCGCATCATCTCCGCTTCAGGATGCTGGCCTGGCGCGAGCTTCCGAAACAGCTTCAGCATCACCTTATGGTCGACCACCACCGAGGAATTTGACTGTTCGGCTGAGAGCCAGCGCACAGGGTCCTCCGGCAAGATGTCGATGCTGTCGAATGCGGATGTCGGCCTGAACGAAACCATGCCGGTCGCGCTCCTGACCTCGGCTCCGGCCTTCAACAGGGCCAACAGTTCGTGAATGAAACCCGGCAGGGCGAAGGCATCAGTCAGGTATCCGGTGCGCCGGCCGCGCCGTACCCTCGCCAAAGCGAGCTGCTGGGGCAGCGCGGTCGTGAGTTCATCGTCCCAGTTGATGCCGAGCGGCAGCAAATAGCGTTCGGCGCCGCCGCCATGCACCGCCTCGACCGCCACGAGCGCCATTTCGCGATTGGGACCGATGCGCGCCGTCAGCGCCACGCGCGCGATCTCGAGTTTCTGATCCTTGGCGGCAAACCAGCGCCGCTTGGCGAGATAGGGCGGTAGGATAGTGGCCTCAAACTCGCGCCGGTGTTGCGGTGTGATCATCTCGTCGGGACCGCCGCGCAGAACGAATGTGGTAAAGTCGGGCATCGGCTCCGGCGCCTGCGCGTGCCAGGAGGGAGCCTGCGCACCCTCGACCAGGAGGAACCAGTAAAAGCTGTAGGGCGGCAGCGTCAGCAAATAAGTGAGCTGTCCGATGGCGGGAAAGACCGAATTGCCGAGCATCTCGACCGGATGGCGACCGGCGAATTCCGATAGGTCGAGCTCGAAAGCCTGCGACGAGCGCGACAGATTAGAGACACATAGTATCGTCTCGCCGTCATATTCACGTAGATAGGCGAAGGCCTTTCGGTTCTTCGGGTAGAGGAAGCGCAACGTCCCGCGCCCAAACGCCTTGTGCTCCTTGCGAACAGCCAGCATGCGCTTGGTCCAGTTCAGCAGGGAGTGACGATCCCGGGTTTGCGCCTCGACATTGACGGCGGCGAAGCCATAGAGCGGGTCCATGATCGGCGGCAGCACGAGGCTTGCCGGGTCGGCGAGCGAGAAGCCGCCGTTCCGGTCCGGCGACCATTGCATCGGCGTGCGCACGCCATCGCGATCGCCGAGGAAGATGTTGTCGCCCATGCCGAGCTCGTCACCATAATAGAGCACCGGCGTGCCCGGCATCGACAAGAGAAGATTGGTCATCAGCTCGACGCGGCGCCGATCACGCTCGAGCAGCGGCGCTAGCCGTCGCCTGATACCGAGATTGATGCGAGCACGCCTGTCGGATGCGTAGAAATTCCAGAGATAGTCGCGCTCCTTGTCCGTCACCATTTCGAGTGTCAGCTCGTCATGATTGCGGAGGAAGATCGCCCATTGGCAATTGTCCGGAATGTCGGGGGTTTGCCGCATGATGTCGGTGATTGGAAACCTGTCCTCCTGCGCAATGGCCATGTACATTCGCGGCATCAGCGGGAAATGGAACGCCATGTGGCATTCGTCGCCGGCGCCGAAATAGGCCTGCGTATCCTCCGGCCACATATTGGCCTCGGCCAGCAGCATCCGGTTCGGAAACGTGGCATCCAGTTCGGCCCTGATCTTGCGCAGGATGTCGTGAGTCTCCGGCAGGTTCTCGTTCGAGGTGCCGTCACGCTCGATCAGATAGGGGACGGCATCGAGGCGCAGGCCGTCGACGCCGAGCTCGAGCCAGAATTTCATCACCCCCAACACCGCTTTGAGGACGGCCGGGTTATCGAAGTTCAGATCCGGCTGGTGTGAGTAGAAGCGATGCCAGAAATAGGCCTTCGCAACCGGGTCCCAGGTCCAGTTCGAGCGCTCGGTGTCGAGAAAAATGATGCGCGTGCCGGAATAAAGCTTGTCGTCGTCGGACCAGACATAAAAGCTTCGATGCGCCGAGCCGGGCTTGGAAAGCCGGGCCCGCTGAAACCAGGGATGTTGGTCCGAGGTGTGATTGATGACCAGCTCGGTGATGACGCGCAGGCCCCGCTCATGGGCGGCCCTGATGAAACGCCTGACGTCTGCCGCCGTGCCGTAGTCCGGATGGACGGCTTTGTACTCGGCGATGTCGTAGCCATCGTCGAGGCGAGGCGACGGATAAAATGGCAGCAGCCAGATCGCAGTGACGCCGAGCTCGACGATATAGTCGAGCTTCGCCATAACTCCGGCGAAATCGCCGATGCCATCGCCATTGGCGTCAAAGAACGACTTGACGTGCAACTGATAAACGATCGCGTCCTTGTACCATTGCGGATCAGCGGAGTCGGCTGCGACGTTCCGGATGAGGCTTGTGTCCATCATTTGGCCCTGGTCCCTGGCGTGATGCGCCAGATTGCAAACGGCGTGGCCTGCGGATCGAGCCGGATCGTGTGCCGCTTGCCGTGCCAGTCAAAGCGCGCTCCGAGCATCAGGTCCTCAACGGCGACGACGCCGTGGTCGGGCAGGCCGAATTCCCAGAGCGGCACCTCGATCGATGCGTCATGGACACCGAACGGATCGAGATTGATCGCAATCAGAATGATCTCGGGCGAGGCGCCGACCCGCTTGCCGAAGTAGAGAATGTTGTCATCGGACGCGCTGTAAAAGGTCAGGCCGAGATGGCTCTGCAGCGCCGGAAAGCTCTGCCGCAGCTGATTGAGCCGCGTGATCTCCGCTATGATGTTGCCGGGCGCCTGCCAGTCCCGCGGCTTGATTTCGTATTTCTCGCTGTCGAGATACTCTTCTTTGCCGGGGATCGCCGTCCCTTCACAAAGCTCAAAGCCCGAGTAAATGCCCCACAAGCCTGACAGCGTCGCGGCCAATGCCGCCCGGATGAGGAAACCCGGTCGGCCGGAGCGCTGCAGAAATACAGGATTGATGTCGGGAGTGTTGACGAAAAGGTGCGGTCGGAACAGGTCGCGCACCGGCGCTTCGTTAAGCTGCGTCAAGTACTCCGTCAGCTCAGCCTTGCTGTTACGCCAGGTGAAATATGTATAGGACTGGGTGAAGCCGACTTTGCCGAGCCGGTACATCACCTTGGGCCGGGTAAAAGCCTCGGACAGGAAGATGACCCCCGGATCCTGCGCGCGAATGTCGGCGATCAGCCACTCCCAGAACGGGAAGGGCTTGGTGTGGGGATTGTCGACCCGGAAGATCCGGACGCCCTGATCGACCCAATGCCGAACGACATCGCGCAGGGCGAGCCACAGCCCCGGGATCGCTCCGGGAGCATAGAAGTCGACGTTGACGATGTCCTGGTACTTCTTCGGCGGGTTCTCGGCGTAGCGCATCGATCCGTCGGGTCGCCACTGGAACCAGTCGGGATGTTCGCCGAGCCAGGGGTGATCAGGGGAGCACTGAATGGCGAAATCGAGCGCTAGTTCGATACCGTGTTGGGCCGCCGCCTCAACCAGCGCACGAAAATCCTCGGGCGTTCCGAGTTCCGGGTGGATCGCGTCATGGCCGCCCTCCGGCGAGCCAATGGCATAGGGACTGCCGGGATCGTCCGGGGCCGGGGTCAAGGTGTTGTTGCGGCCCTTGCGGTTTGTCTTGCCGATCGGATGGATCGGCGGAAAGTAGAGAACGTCGAAGCCCATCGCCTTGACCGCCGGCAGGCGGCCGATGACATCGCGGAACGTGCCGTGACGCGAAGCGTCGTCAGTGATCGAGCGTGGGAACAGCTCGTACCAGCTTGAGAACGACGCTGCCTGGCGATCGGCATCGACCGGATAGAGCTCCGAGCCAATGGCATGCGGACGCGGATCGGCGCGCACCATCGCGCCACTGAGTTCGTTGGACAGCAAGATGGCGACCTGATCATTGTCAGGCTCGTCGAGGCGCTCCAGGTGCCGCTCGATGATCGACCTGTCGGACTGCGATGCCGCCGCGGCGAATTTTTCGAGGGTCAGCCGGCCTTCCCTCAGTTCGAGGGCGATCTCCACGCCTGCCTCATGCTTCTTTGCAAGGTCGCGCCTGAACGTGCCGAACTCGCTCCACCAGGCCTCGATCGCGAAGACGTGGCGGCCGGTGCGAAGCAGCGGAAATTCCCCGCGCCAGCGGTCGTTGACGAGAAAGCCCATCGGCGCGCGAGACCACTGTGTCTCGTCGGCGGCGCGCCAGCGCAGCTCCGCAGCGAGGACGTCATGGCCGTCGCTGAAGATGTCCGCCTCGACCGTGACGAGGTCGCCGACCGTGCGCTTGACCGCAAAGCGGCCATTGTCGACCGCTGGTGCGACAGCTTCGATGGCCAGTCGATCAGTAAAGAGTTGCACACGTTTCTGCGGCGGAGCGACAGCGCCGTTACGAACTGCCGTAGCCGCGGCGAGCGCGGCCACCATGCCTGAAGCAGCCGGCAAATGGCTGTCGTAGGTCGCATCCTTCGGCTGAGCTTCGACCTTCGCGGCAAGCCTTTCGATTTCCAATTTGCTCGCGTTGATCGGATCCCTGTTCAGCAGCACAAGCTCACGGGGATGCGCCTTCTCAAGGCGAATGATCGCCGCGAAATTATCACTCAGCTCAAGTGGTCGCAGCGATCTTTGCCCGACCAAGGAACGAGCTGACAGGGCGCGATTGATCGACCGGATCTGATCCTGAAGCCCGTCCGTCCTGTGGGAGGAAGCTTCTTCAAAATCCTCTTTTCTGGCCTCGATGAAGGGGGCTTCCATTTCGAACTCGAAGCCCATCGGCATCAGCCAGCCATCGGCCAGGAGCGCAGCGCTCAAGGCGAGGCTGTGCCGTCGATCGGGATTGATTGCGGCCGGCTCTATGATGCGCCGGCCGAAAGGGTCCTCAGGAAAGCCGATGAGCCCTGCATAGCCGGAGAGCTCATTGTACTCCTCGAACAGCCAGGTTTGGCTGCCGGCCCACCACGCCACCGAAGAGGGCAGGAACTGGAATACTTGGCCTGCATGGATCAAGGCTTGTCGCTGCCGCCCCGGCATCCAGCCGAACGCGCCGAATGACGGCTGCCGTTCCTTCGCCGGCAGGAGGATGTCTCGCCAGATTTCGAGCGCCAGATCAACCGCGCCGTGGCAGCGGACGCCGTCGATGCCAGCCTCCTGCCACCGCAGCAGTCGCTCCTGCCAGAAGGAGATCAACCGCGGGCGGGCCGCATCATCGCCAAACCGCGCTACCCGCTCATGCTGGCGGTGGATTGTCCTCGGATCGAGGCTGGTTGCCTGGGCCCTGCCCCACCAAGTCTCCTGCTCTGCGACGAGCGGCCCGTTGCCGTCCGCCCGCTCGATTGCAAGGTCAATCCACAACCGCAGGCCGAGGGCGCGAGATTGCGCCGCGAATTCGGCCAGCACGTGGGACGCAGGCAGGCCGGCGATCGATTCGATGTCATGGGTAAGGAACAGATTGTCCGAGGCCGAGAACGGCCACGCCAGAAGCACGTGGGTAAAACCTAGCGCCTGGACGCGCTCCAGATGCCTCTGCCAGGTCTCAGGCCCGCCACCGAGAGTTGGGTGCAGATAGTAAATCCGTGGCGTTTGAGCTGAGTCGTTTTGCACATCACCCTCGATCTTGGCACCTCCAAAGAACGGGGCGGGCCAGAATGGGTTCCACGTGAAAAACCGACTGTTTAGCTACAAATATTGAGCTCCAGACGCGGAACCACGGCCTTCGGCAAGCGTTGCCGCCTTGGGCTCTCCCCTGACGGTCGTTATGAACAAAGCCGAAAAACAAGCAGGTTCAGTCCGGAAGCGTCTGAGCGCCCGGCAGCTCGACATTAGCCTGCGTGACGCTGCCAGAGATCTCGGCTTTATTGGTCTTGGTGCTGCTTTGGCACTGCTCCTCGTTCCCGGTCTGGTTGGGGGCAGCTCCAAACGCGAGCAAAGAGAGAAAGGCGAACGCCCGCTCAGGTCCCGCAATGGCGAAGATGCGGTCTCTCCCACCCAGATCCCGCCGGCGGGATGGTACGAGATCGCAAAGCGGACATACTATGAAGTAGACCGCGACCGCGTTCTCGCAGTCGCAGCGGGGGTGACCTTCTATGGTCTGCTGGCGGTGTTTCCTGCGCTTGCCGCCTTCATCAGCCTCTATGGCTTGATCGCTTCGCCCGAAACCGTCGTGGAGCACCTATCGATCTTGGCGACGATTATGCCGGCGGATGCCTACGAACTCCTCCGGGAACAGTCGCTGAAGCTCAGCAGTCAGGGCGAAGGTAAGCTTGGGATGTCCCTCATCATCAGCCTTGCTCTATCGATTTGGAGTGCAAATGCGGGGATGAAGGCCGTGTTCGATGCCTTGAACGTTGCCTATGGCGAGGATGAGAAACGCGGCTTCGTGGCGCTCAATCTCATTTCACTCGCTTTTACAGCGGGCGTGCTGATTTTTGCCCTCGTCGGCGGTTTCGCGGTCATCGCCGTCCCGCTGCTGCTCGAGTGGCTCTATCTCGGGCCGGTGGCCGAACCGATCATCCAGGTTGGCCGCTGGCCCATGCTGATCGTCGTACTCGCGGCCGGTCTGTCAGTGCTTTACCGTTTCGGCCCGAGCCGCGATCAGGCGCAATGGCGTTGGGTCAGTCCTGGCGCGATCGTCGCCGTCCTTGTCTGGATTTCCGCGTCGATCAGCTTCTCCTGGTACGTCGCGAATTTCGAGAATTACGACAAAACCTACGGCACGGTCGGCGCCGCGATCGGACTGATGATGTGGATGTGGATTTCGGCGACCATCATCCTTGTCGGTGCCGAACTGAACGCCGAATCGGAACGGCAAACGGATAGGGACACGACGCGAGGCCCGCCGGCCCCCATCGGGCTACGCGGGGCCGACGTCGCCGACCGCAAGCAATAGCCTGGCCCGGGACCAAAGAGCGCGATGGGATCGACGACACGCGTGGACGAGGCATGATAGCGGGCGTGATTGCCATGTCGAGCGGCAAGCTATCTCGAGGCAATGAACATGACAGCTTCAAGCGCTCGGGATGAATAGTTGCGATGCAATCGACGCAATTGATTTTCAGGGTAGTGCTGGACGACTACCGAGTGTCTGATCACTAGTCTCGAGCACCACGCGAGCCTTGCCTGAGCCAATAAACTGGGGCATCTCGGCGACGCGTTGTGATGGAGGGACATAGAATGCAGCAGGCGCCGCACACTTTCGGCCCAGGGAGCAGACTGGGCATTTTGGGCGGGGGTCAGCTTGCACGCATGATTGCTCTCTCCGCCGCGGAGCTTGCCATAAGCTGTCACATCTTCACGCCTGAGGCGCACAGCCCAGCCGGGGATGTCGCTGTGCAAGTAACGGTGGCGAATTACGACGACCAGCTTGGACTTGTGAAGTTTGCAAGGAACGTCGATCTCGTGACTTACGAGTTTGAGAATGTTCCTGCGGCGACGGCGACGATTCTAGCCGCCCTGCGTCCCTTGCACCCCAACGCAAATGCGCTGAAAACCACCCAAGATCGCTTGCTCGAAAAGAACTTCGTCACACAGCTGGGCCTGCCAGTCGCTGAAGGTAGACACGCTGGAAGACCTTGTTCGCGGCGTGCAAAGGCTCGGCACCCCATGCATTCTGAAGACACGTCGCTTCGGATATGATGGCAAAGGGCAGGTAAAGATTACTAGCGAAGCCGGGTTGGGCGAGGCGCTCGATCAAATTTCCGGCGCGTCAGCTGTGCTCGAAGCCCATGTGTCATTCACGAAAGAGATCTCGGTCGTAGGCGCTAGGACGGCGGACGGGAATTTCAAACCCTTCGATGTATGTGAAAATTCGCATCGTGATCATATCTTGGCAACAACACGGGTTCCAGCCAACGTTCTTCCAACAACTCGCGACATAGCAACTTTGGCTGCAAAGCAAATCGCAGAAGCCATGGACTATGTCGGAGTTCTGGCAGTTGAGATGTTCGTGATTGGCGACGAAACCAACGAAAATATAATAATTAATGAGATCGCGCCGCGCATCCACAATTCCGCTCACTGGACGAGTGATGGCGCCGAGACCTCCCAGTTCCAGCAACACGTCAGGGCAATATGCGGGTTGCCGCTGGGTTCGGTTGGCAGGCGAGGAGCGATCGAGATGGAGAACATTGTCGGTGATGCAGCGGACAAATGGCTAGAAATTCTTCTTGAGCCCAATTCTCACCTACATCTATACGGTAAACGCGAAACCCGCCCGGGGCGCAAAATGGGGCACGTCACTCGCATTCGGTAGAACTATGATTGGTTTATCCCTGCGGGCGGCAGCTGACCCCGCACGAAGGCTGACCGGCGTCACAACGCGGACAGCCGATGTCGGGCGCCGCATCCTGCCCGGTAACCGCCGCCAACCGGCCAGCTTGACGTCGATCACGAGGTCCCGCCGGCGGAGCACGGAGGCCGACGGCGCCTCTCTTTGGCTCCATTGCGTTGGAGGTCGATTCGACCCACGGGTTACCTCGTCCGGGCGCGACGCCGGATCTTTACGCGGAAAGCACCGCCTGCCCTCGATTGACCACGGTATTTTGCTCTGAGCGAGGACGGAAGGGCGCCCCGAGGCCGGCATGGCACACGCGGACTTCGGCGCCGTCTACGAGCGAGGAACCGAGCCGTATTGCCAGGAACCCTTGGTCCAACTTTGTGTTACTGTTCGCACGCCTTGCTTATGGTTCCATCCCGAACGGCATTCCACGGATCCGGAGCGCCGCTCTCTCCGACACCGGAGGAACGATATGGCCAATCCTACCAAGCGTACTCGGCGCGACACAACAACCGCAACCTCGCCGAAAAAGCAGGAGGCTCGGAAGCAGGACGGGGACAAGCCGTTACCTGCAGACGGCGATGATAGACGAGCTGAACAAGGCAGCTATTCCGACAAAGCCTCATCAGGACGCAAGATGTCATAGGCCTCAGTGTGGCGCAAAGCCTTTAGACACGGTGCGCCTGTGCGGCCTCAGGCAGCAACGCGCGGCCTGCGACCGCGAGCTGCTTGTCGCTTTCGATTCGACCGCGCTACTCCGTCGTCTCAGTCGAGCACCGGTCGATGGCAAAGCCGCTGTTGTCAAATATTATCGTGCTCCTGTCTGTCTCATGAGTCTGCTGGATTTGCGCCTGGTACAGCTCAGCCGGTAATCCGCCACGCTCGAATGCAATAAGGACCTTGGGGCGAGGCGGACAAGGCGAGGCGTTTACGGACTGGATGGAGCCCGTCCATCTTACTTCTTGCCGCCAACAGCCTGCGGGAACGTAGCGAAGGGAGCCGCGCGACCAACCGGCCGTTGCAGCGGCGGCAGCGCTCGCTTCGATTTGCGCGCGCAACCATTGTAAGAGACTGGATGGACCATCTATGAGCCTGGTCGAGGAACCTAATAGGCACCGCGTCTCATGACGGCGGCTTGCCTGGGCACGCTCCGCCGTAGTAGATGCCCGTCCCTAGCCGAATCAGCTGCCTATTTCGTAGTTGAGTGGGAATCTGCATACGTTGCCATCGGCTCAGCGCGGGTGACGCCTTCAATCGCAGCGGCCTGCTTGTCCCCTTCGGGATTCCAAGCCAGCTTCAGCACCCGCATCAATGTCGCGGCATCGCCCGGTGCATGGCGTTTGTCAGTATTGTCAAAGAATACGAAGACATCTCGAGGCTGAGAGGGGCTTGCATCGGCGTCGCCGACAAACTCGCCGTCGCGCATTGGCTCTCCGCTCGCCCAGGCTTGAAAGCGCGCCGCCCAACGTTCCAGTTCCGCCTTCTCGTAGCGCGAGCGATAGAGTTCTGCCGAGCCGTGCAGCCGGCAATAGACGAAATCGCCGGTCAGATCCATCAGCCGGGGCCACTCGACCGTGTCGGCGCAAACCAGCGCTACCCCGTAATGACGCAGCAGGTCGATGAAAATTGGGTCGCGAAAACTGTCATGACGAATCTCGATCGCGTGCCGCACCGGCTGATTCGCGCCCGCCCGCAGCCAAGCTCGACCTGCCAGTCGCTCGTCATGGCGT